>JAUQWT010000236.1 GCA_030835005.1 Ignavibacteria bacterium
ATCACCAAGAGAAGATAAACGTATGATCAGGACGCTTTTTATCTTTTTGTTACTCACAGCTTGCTTTTCCGCTGCTTACAATTCAATTACCTGGTGATTGAAGTTCAAAGCATCTGTTTCATGGAAGAGCTTTTTGATGAATACATTGTCATACTTATTCAAAAAATATGCAATATTGAATACTCTCTCCTGCAGGTTATGATTAGGGTAAATATTGTTTGTAACTTTATCAATTTGTGTGGTTGTGCTCTCGCTTTTTCTTGCCTGTGCATTTATCAGTTTGCCTTTGAATATCTCCAGGCTTTGTTTTGTTTTCTCTTTTAAATTGTCAACCGTATTCAGCAAGGTTTGATCTACTTTAACTGTCATATTCCTCATGTCATAAAAAATCTTATTCAGATCATCAATATATTTTGAAATTTCATCATCTACTTTAACTTCTGAAAGTTTTTCAACTACTTTTGAAACCAGAAAACTGTGATGAAAAATATCTTCGAGCCTGACATTGAAGCTGTTCATGAATTTGAGTATCTTTCCCTCGAGAATAGTTGCAGAGATCCTCGGGAAAATTACAGGCATTGTAATATCATAATGTTTATAAGCGGGTTTGAATTGAGCAAAATATGAAATCTCGCCCGGTCCTCCTATATAAGCTGCAGTCGGGAGCAGGTAATCCTGGCAAATTGGCCTCAAAACTACATTCGGACTGAAAAGCTCGGGGGTTTCCTGCAGAATGTTAAGCAATTCTTCACCCTCAAACCGGCGTTTGGAATTTCTCAAGGCAAACTTTCCGCCATCTCTTGGTTCAATCAATAGGCGGTTGCCATTGTGAAGGAAAAACATGTTGATCACTTTAGGCTTAACCTGCAGATCATAATTTTTTTCAAGTTCTGCGCTCGTAGTGATTATTGATTCGCATAGTTTTGGAGAGCTTGTCAGCTCTTTTTCAAAAACAGGGGTCAATAGCCTTTTAACTTCGTGATCACTTGGATCAATGAAAACTACTCCGTATCCTTTAAACAGATCATTCATTAATCCGGCAAATGCAGTTTTGTAATCATTGCCTTCTCTGTAATGATTTGTAATCATGTTCATCACTTTATCCTTAAAATCCGTATCAAGCAGATTGCTTCTCAGCTGTTCGTTAATGCTGTTTATCAATTCATCAAACTTCATACTTCCAACCGGGGAAGTATTTTTTTTCGATCCCTCTTCATCTGAGGTGCCTTCGCTGTCAAAACCAACTCTGACAAGTTCATTTTGCTTGTTAGTAAGATATACATGATTCGCTTCATCAACATCATGGTCTTCGCTTTCCAGCCAGAAAACCGGGATAAAATTGAACTGCGGGAATCGTTCCTTTAGATCTTTGGCAAGTTTTACTGCTGTGACCGTCTTAAGTATAGTGTATAAAGGTCCGGTGTACAGACTCACTTGCTGGCCGGTAACTACAGTAAATGTGTTTTCGCTTTTCAAAAGCTCAATATTTGAAGCAGTGTGCTCGTCGCCGCCAAAGATTACGTTCTGCCTTTTCAGAATATCGATGAGTACATTTTTATCAAAATACCGGCTGGTACTGTAATTATGAACTTTGTCATCAATGACTTTAAAGAACTCTTCATTATCCCGGTAAAAAGAATTGAAGAATGGTCTTAATTTTGCATTATCTTCTTCAATTGCTGAAATATAATCCAAGTACAGATTGTTGAAATTTGGCAATTTGCTGAATTCTACTGTATACATTAGCTTTTCTTGCTTTCCTTTTTACTTGTTGACTCCTTTTCAGAAGCCTTGACTTCTTTTTTAACGGAATGCTTTGAATCTTTGCTCTTTGTCCCTGAATCGGTTTTAGACCCGCCTTTGGTTTCAGTTTTGGTTTTTACAGTTTCAGCTGAATGATCAGCGCTTTTTTTCTCTGAAGCGGGCTTATTCTTGTAATCTGTCAGATAGAAACCGCTCCCTTTGAATATAAGTCCTCCGCCCGTTCCTATAAGTTTCTTAAGTGTATTGTTTCCGCAATTGGGACACTTCGTTAATGGCGGGGCGCTCATCGAATGGAGATCTTCCAATTCATAGCCGCACTTTGAGCATTGGTATTCGTATATTGGCATATTATGAGTTTAAAATGATTCTATTGAAGTAAATGCATCTAATTTGAAAATTTTATCTCTTTTATAACTTCGTAGATTGATCCTGAAGGTGTCAAATGGCTTTGCATCAAGTTAAAAGATCCAAACTCAAGACAGAATACCTTGAAATCGATTTCAATTTTCTCTGCCAGTTTGACTCTTTTACCACGCTTGAACCTGCCAAGCGTAATGTGAGGAACAAACTTCTTATCGGGCTTAACACCAAAATTGCATATGATCCTGTCAATAAATCCAACAAGTTTCTCAGAGTTATCTCCTGTTTCCTCCAGCCCCAGGTAAACAACATTTGGGTATTTTGGATTTGGGAAAAAACCGATACTATTCGCGTTAAAAGAGATCTTTTCAAAATCAAACTTTAAGCGCTCAAGCACTTCTGAGAGCCCGCTAATTTCGTCTATGTTTACAGAACCCAAAAACCTCAAAGTCAGATGTAACTTTTTAGCATCTTCCCATTTGACTGGCATTCCGCTAAGTTTTTGTTTTAGGAGGAATTGAACATTTGATGCATTATCTGCACTTTGCTCATCAAGATTAAGTGATAAGAAGACCCTGATAGTTTCCAATTCATACAAAATTACCTATAAATCTTCAGATATTCAAAGATACAAAGTATAAGATAATTGTCATACATTTTATATGCTTTAATCTCTATATTTGTAAAATTCAAAATTTAAAAAGTAATTATGGATACTTCTGTTGTTGATTCAAAAGCTGCCGCAAGCAGCAATGGAAATGATTTCCTTCCCCTTAAAAACTGGGATCACATAGAATTCTATTGCGGAAATGCAAAACAATCTTCAATTTACTATCAATATGCAATGGGATTCAAGCTTACAGGGTACAGCGGACTTGAAACCGGGAACCGTGAACGAGCGTCATACCTGCTTGAACAGGGGAAGATCAGGTTTGTACTTACATCCCCTTACCATCCTGAAGGATTTATTTCCGATCATATCCGCCAGCATGG
>JAUQWT010000024.1 GCA_030835005.1 Ignavibacteria bacterium
AATCCATTGTTCCTGTTTAGGAAAGCCAAGACCGACCACCAGAATATCTGCTGAAGAATTCACAATTGATCCATAAATGTCTTCCGGTGTATCCGGTACAGATTGCGCAATGTACCTTATTCCTAAATTTGAATGTTTATCTTTTATCCCTGCAAGAGTATTTGCTTCATCGCCATAGAAGGAAATGCTTAAGTTTTTATCTATCAATTTGTTGATAAGAAAAGGGTAGAAGTCAGAGCCGGTAAACCTGGACCTCAGCCCCTTGTCACCATAAAGAAACTTCGATGCAATATATATTCCTATGCCATCCGGGTGAACGATTTCGAAGCCTCTGACAAGTTCTTTCAGTTTCTCATTTCTAAACGTCCTGTTAATAGTATTAGCATTAGCGTAAGTGATCGTGAGTTGAGAATTCGTTTCGATTGCGTTTAAGATTCTTTCGACTAGAGTGCAGTAATCAACAGTATCTATAATCAGTCCATTAATATTGATCTTATTCTGCTCTAACATGGCGGGCTATGTTAAGAGGCTGTTATACAATTTCTTGATCTTTGGTATGACAAATTCCTGAGTATAATTATTTACAACATCTTTGTGCAGGTTATCTGCGCATCGTCCTGCAAAATCAGTGTCGGCCGCGAATTTCTTGATTTTTTCAGCCAGTTCATGTTCATTACCGCTTTTGAAAAGTAAACCATTTACTCCGTCATTTATTAGCTCTCCAATGCCGTCAACATTTGCTCCGATAAACGGCTTTTTGTGCAGTCCCGCCTGCAGCATAAAGTTTGGAAAAGGATCTCTAACAGATGGCAAAACGCAAAGATCAGCTACAAGGAAATACTGAAGCAGGTTTTTCTGAGGCACAATGATCTCTACGTTCAGATTATGCTTCGAAATATACTTCTTGTAATCAATATCCTTGTCTCCTTCACCCACCAGAATCAAACTGAACTTTGCATTATTGATGATCTTCATGGCTTTCAAAAGAGTCTCGAAATTCTTTTCGTGATGGAATCGTCCAACTGCTAAAATATTATAGAATCTGCCATGATCTCTGGTGTGCTCGGCAATTATTTCCAGCTCATGTATCTCTTCGGTATCTGTGAAGTTTGGTATAAGGCTTATTTTATGCTCATCAATACTGAATTTACCGGTAAGCATGTTTTTCACAGAATTGCTAACAGCAATTATACTATCTGACTTGTACTCGATATTGAATTTCTTATTCACAATACTAAGTGAAGTGAAAACAGAATGTACTTTCTTGGTGCCATTCAGATTAATTGATTGAAGCGCGATGAATTCTGCTAAGCGGTGATGTGTATGAACAATATCTATACAATGCTCCTTAATATAAGCTCTAAGCTCGTTTATATTTCTTGCAACCGATATTGGATTCTTGGATTTGAGACCCCTGATTACTTTATATTTTATGTTTTCTTCTTCTATTCTCTGAATTGAATCCCCTCCGTTGGTAATTAGGCTCACATTATATGCATCTTTCAGGTACTTCATTAGCAGAAATACATAATAAGATCTTCCGCAGGCATAGTCAAAATCGGGAGTAATATGAAGTATATTTGGTTTTAATCTCAGCATTAAAAGATCTTGACAAAGTTCAAATTATCTGCTAGGTAGCACTGTAGATTATCGGACAAAAGCTTAAGTTTTAGTCTGACCGGCTTATTTATATTATTGAATTCAGTGAACTCAACAGAAATGTCTTTATTTTGAAAACCCATCTTTATCTTCTCATTATCCAAACCTTCAATATAGAAATAGTGGCGAGGAGCATGAGTCCTGATCTCGAATTCATGTTCACTGATCTTCTTGAGATCAAATTTTGCGCCTATTGAACTTTCTTCCATCGCAGCAGTCTGAATGATATCATTAATAGTATCATTAACTACAAAATTTTTATGCCTCCAGAAATTATAAGCGCCGGTCATTTTATCGAATAAGAATGTTTGTTTGAACCTTCCCGGGTTACCTATTATAATGATCTTCTTACCTGGTTCAAAGTTTTGCTGCAGCAAATTATCCACGTTAGCCCGCGCTTTGGTATATGATGTCTGCCAGTCATAAATTGCCGTAACACTCCAGTATGACCAAAAGAGCAATACTATTCCGAAGAGAACCCTGAGAACTTTTTTATTTAACCTATTGCTTACTTTTCTTTGAATGCCATAGATCCACAGGATATGAATTGTCATTATGACAAACGGAAGCAGTATCATCTGAGGGCGTATGTAGCCTACAATTGCATAGGGTGTGATCAAAAGCAAAAACAGCGCAAGAAGCTGGAAGACATATCTGAAAACATCAGACTTTATCATTACCCATATAAAGTAAAATCCGGCGCCATACATGATGAACAAATACAACATAACAATCTTATTATCATTTCTTAAAAGGTAGTTCAATGTCTGGTAATCAAGCGGTATAGAAAGAGAAATCAAAGAACGGGCAAAAACTCCCGGTGCATTTGAAAGAGGATTCTCCTGGTATATTGTCGTGATCTCGGTCACATTATTCCCTAAAACAATTACCCTGAATATGAAATAGATTATCAGCGGTGAAAAAACCAGTATTAACATCATTCTGCTCTTTTTCAGTCCTTCTTTGCCGCTTATAAAATATGTTAAAAGGAGTATTGTAAACGGCAGCGTTATCGCGAGCTCTTTTGTCAGCAAAGCCAAAGTAACTGAGATCAATGTTATGACCAGAAAGATTTTCTTTCCATAACTGTAATGCAGCAAGTATGAATAAATAGCCAATATGTAAAAGAAACAGCAGATCAGGTCAACCCTTGCAGCAGTCCAACAAATATTATTAATATTATTGGTATATATTAAGACAGAAGCAAGGACAACTACAGAAAGTGTTACTCTTTTGGTCAAATGAAGTACAGTACAGCCTGCAGTATATGCAAGCAGAACAAATAACACAAGGTTTTGAAATCGATACCAGACGAAATTTTCAGGCGCAAAGCCCAGCATATCATGTATGTTTACACTTTTTTCTAGGGACAAGTAGTACAAAGGCCGTATATGAAAAGCATTGGTAAAAGGAAGGGCTCCGGTAATTTTCCCGTAAAGTGTAGAATTAAGAGAATCGTAGAAATTCAGGTAATCATCAGAAAGCAGACCGATATTGAAAAACCCTAAAAAATACAATGCAGCTCCATATACGATCACTAAGGCAGCCGCAATTATTGTATATTTTTTGAATTCGCGCAATTTATTTCAGAAGTGATTTAAGTTCTTTTTTGTAAATGCTATTTGATACAAATGCATTACCAGCCCTATATCTTAATCTTGAATTTATAAACTTATGAAAATATCCAACAGGTAAATATGTAGTTAAATATGCAGCTAAATTTTTGAATGAGAATGAGTTTTTGAAATAGCTTCTGGATTCTTTTTGATCTCCATAAAAATAGTTTATCCAGGCAATTGTTGAAGCCCAATAAAAATGATCACCTTTTGATTTTGAATCCATAAGTTTCTTAAAAGCAGGATTGAAAAGCATTTCATGCAAATTCGACCTTTGAATATCAGACCTTGATCCTTTCCTAACTCTTGTATATGCCAATACCTCAGGGATATTGCAGAATTTAGCTTTAGTCCTTATCCTGTGAAAAAGCTCAAAATCTTCACTGCTTGTGAATGACTCATTATAACCTTCGCTCAAGATCAGGTCTTTTTTATATATGACTGCAGACTGGTTTAGCGGATTGTGGAGATCAAGATAGTCGTATATATCATCGTGCAAGGTTGGTTCTCTAAGTACGAAAAGTATTTTATCGGGGTCTTTAAAGTATACGGACCATGCCGATACAACATCAAATCCCGGATTAGCCTCCAGAAATTTCACTTGAGTTTCAAGTCTTGTAGAAATGTTCAGATCATCAGCATCTATTCTTGCTACATATTCATATTTACATAGTTTCAAACCAAAGTTCAATGCAGCAGATGTCCCTCTGTTTTCTGTTTTCCGGTAAACAATTCTCTTGTCTCCAAATTCTTTGACGATCTGTTCTGTATTATCTGTGGAGCCGTCATCTACTATGATAAACTCAAAACTACTGTAAGACTGATTCAATATGCTTTTTATAGCCGCGGCAATATAATGTCCGCAGTTATATGTTGGCATTAATACTGAAATATTCTTTATTTTTTCAGACACTTCTCGTATAACTGTAAATGTTTGTCTATCATCAATTGGAGGTCAAATAATTTACTTACCTTTTTGTGGAAGCGCGAAGCCATCTCTTTGTAATCCTCATATCTGTCAATTGCAGCCTCCAGCTTTGATTCAAGATCGACAGGGTCTCCTTTCCTGAATATAATCCCGTCAACTTTGTCTTCTATGATACTATCTGCTCCTTCAAAACCTGAACTTATAACCAGATTTCCGGTTGCACCGGCTTCTGTAATTATTGCAGGGAAACCCTCGCTTTTGGATATTGAAGGGTGAACCAGTATATGTGTCGTTCTGAGTATGGAATACATATCGGTAACTCTGCCCAGGAA
>JAUQWT010000237.1 GCA_030835005.1 Ignavibacteria bacterium
AGATGATTTCCCGGGACAGCTGGATGTAAAGTTCAACGGACCTGTAACGGTAAAGACAGTAGGCAGCGGAACGTATGATGTTACAATGAATGCATTCGGATCAAGATCGGCATTCGATAACTTTACCGATGGTAAAGACGCACCGTACTCAGTCGGATTTACGGTAACAGTAACAGATAAAATAGCAGGCCATAAGATTACAGGCCAGAACTCATTCTCATTCGGAGAGTGGTAGAAATTACATAAGCGGTATTAAGATTTTGTTTTGATCCAGCCGCAAAGACACATTTAAAAAAAGCAGCATTCTTTTCCTATGTTGTGGTGATTGGTGTCTTTGCGGTCTTTTTTTAGTCCGAAGAACATTCCTGAATCGTTTTCAGGGCTTACTTCTTTCATGATCCATCTTCAAAAGCCTGTCCAGATCCGAATACTTCGCAAGGTAGTCTTCATAGCTTCTTCTTATCACTTCATGCGCTTCTTCCATATTGTAAACATGTGTTATCTCGCAATTCCTGTGTTCAGAGCCAGGTGAATCTTTATATGTAAGGAAATAGTGTTTCAGCCTTTCTGTAAGTGCAAATGGTGCATCTCCAATATCTTTCCATCCTCCGAATATGCCGTCACCTTCCATCACTGCAATTAACTTGTCATCTGCTTCGTTGCCGTCGATCATCCTCAGTCCGCCGATCGGAACGGCCTTGAGAAGTATATCGCTGTGTGTTATCTCTTTTTCGGTAAGTAC
Organism: Ignavibacteria bacterium; assembly: GCA_030835005.1. Classification (GTDB taxonomy): domain Bacteria; phylum Bacteroidota; class Ignavibacteria; order Tepidaquicellales; family OLB5; genus OLB5. Next base: position 743 of record JAUQWT010000237.1, read on the forward strand.
GCAAATATCAACCGGATCACCGTCACCCTTTATTCCGCTTCTCCCTGTTTTCTGCATGCAAAACTCTGCGACTTTTTCGCCGCAGTAGGTCTGAGGTATAAATCCGTAGGGAGTCGGACAAACATTAGAGTACTTCTGAGGCCTGTCCACTTTCAGGTAGCCGCTGCTTTTCTCTATCTCATATTTAACCGTATCAGTTGGTACTATCTCAATATATGTGTTCACAACAGCCGGCATATTAATGCCTATGGGTACACCGTGCCAAGGATGCGACTTGAGTACCAGCCTTATCTGCGCCCAGATCTCTTCTAAGTTTTCAATTTTCATTTACGTTAATATTCCCCTATTAGCGGGAATCCAATGGCTTAATTTCGATACCCTTGTTCCCAAACTGCCGTGATGAACATCTAAAAGAAAATACACTTCTTACCCCTGCTCAGATCTCTAATACCAACCCGTCATATGCCAGTTCAAGACCGGGAGGGAGCTTTGCATTAGCCTCTTCATGTACAACATCGTGTGTAATGTGAGTGAAATATGTTTTTTCTGCACCTATTTTAAGTGCTTCGCCTGTTGCTTCATCTATGGAAAAATGTGTAGGGTGCGGCTTGTATCTAAGTGCATCAAGCACCAGTACTTTCAAACCGCGGAGTTTTTCATATTCGGATTCAGGGATATAATTGCAGTCCGTCATATATGCAAAATTACCGATACGGTAGCCGTACACTGTTGTAGGGCCGTGCCTGTATATAAGAGGAGTTATTTCAAGGCCTGATATCTCAAACCTGTCTTCTGTAACGATCTTCAGGTCTACATCAGGTATCCCGCCTCCCCTGTAAGTCCCGTTATCAAAAATATAGCTGAATGTCTGTTTGATCCTTTCGGCAGTTTCTGAGTTTGCATATATATCTACAACTTTACGGTGGAGCTGATTTATCTGCCTCAGGTCATCCATTCCCATAATATGATCAATATGATAATGAGTATAAAGGACTGCGTCAATATCAGTAATATTATTAAGCAGCATTTGCTGCCTGAAATCGGGAGATGTATCAATCAGCAATCTTAAGGGCTTGCCGTTTATTTTTTGGTCAGTTTCAATATAAACTGAAACTCTGAGTCTCTTATCTTTGGGATCGATCGACTTGCAGCCCGGACAATTACAGCCTACTATGGGAATACCCTGTGAAGTTCCGCTGCCCAGGATAATGACCTTCATTCTGTCTCCTGTTCTTCAGTCACTTCAGTTCCCGTAAGTTTCCTTGAACTCTCCTTCTCAATTATATCCCGAACGCCGGGTTTAATGAACACGTCATCGATACCTATTAGTTTCAGACTCTTTGCAACAATAATAATCCTGCGCTCGATCTCATTACGTGAATTAACAACCAGAAGTTTTGCATCCCTAAGCAGGCAATACCCGCCTTCAAAATTACCCTTTTCGTATCGTACCTTGTATCCAAGCTTCGATGCAACATCTTCAAGCTCAGCAAGCATCTGTTTTAATTCCGGGTCAACCTGCTTTCTTTTCTTCATCCGTCTGTTTGATTCTTCTTAGTGGCTTAAGAATGGCAATGGGAATGATAGTATAGTAGCACAATACAGCAATAACCGGCACTCCGCTAAGTGCGCCAAGGCGCTCACCGAATATCTTCAGAAGCCCGTCGTGGTTCGGCGGACCGGAGTGGAACAGCAAAATGAACTTTATATCAAGATAGTACGTGTAAATTTCTACAGGTACGAACATGAAGAACATTATTGCGCTCATCAGAAGCCAGCCGTTTTCTTTCAACTTTAGTTTTGTGGTCACCATAAACCATATAGCTGAAACCAAAACAAAAAAGTAGCTTATCACCACAACCAGTGATGAATTTGAGAGCATCTGGAATAAAGTATTCTCACGGTCAGGCGGAATCGAAGTCCTGAAATCGAACTGGTCGTAATCAAGCAGTTCGTTGCCTATTACGGTGCGGATATTGATGCCGCCAAGCCAGAAAATCCCGGCAATTATAAGCAGTATTAATGCAATTTTATTGGATCTTGTCTGTAATTGGGATTTCATATTATTAGAAAAACAAAAATATCATTAAAGAAGCATAAAATATACACAAAAATGCACTACTTGGCACACGGCTTCAGGTATTCCTTTCTGAAGTAATCTCTGTAAACCATTTTTTCATCATCATCCATGAAGTATTCCATTGCTGCAAGTTTCTGGTTCAGATCTTCGTAATATGCAATTCTTTTTGCGTCAGGTTCCTTCGTCATTATCTTGTCAAATGCTATTCCCCTGAAGGTGTAAATATTGGTGTCGTTAACGCTGAATTCCACGCCCCATTTGTTCAATTCTTCACA
>JAUQWT010000238.1 GCA_030835005.1 Ignavibacteria bacterium
ATTCCGGTTCCAAGTGAAACGTAAAACGCTCCGGGTCCGCCAATTGATACACCCGCTCTTATCGGCAAAAAACTTGCGGCGTAATATTCTGATCCAAGGGAAATTATAGCATCAGATGTATTTCCGGGAAGATTATTTGCGCCCTTTGTCCAGTTAAACTCGATCAGGAACCTCTCTGATGGCTGGTACAGAAGCCCTGCCCTGTATTTTGTCGGCATTTGGGTTGAAAATGTACTCGTTGAATCCTGTGTATTATAGCCACCAAGATCATCAACAAGCGCATTATACGTCTGGTCGTTCCCGTCCAGAAAGAAATTATAGTAAGCAAATGAATTCGTATCGTTATTTGTAATTGTATTGTAATTCCAGGTGATATTTCCAATATCAGTTACACTGGCTGCTATTTTCCATTCATTACCAAGCTGCATTGTAACACCAATATCAAAACTGTACCCGGTTCCTGCAGGATTCGGGAACAAATCGAACTGAGTTTTTGCACCGTCTTTATAATCTCTGAAAAAATCGGTCAAAGCCGATTGCGTATGGAAATCCTGCTTTCCCTTAATACTATCAACATGAGTTCTTCCGCTTATACTCTGAACTCCGTAAGTGCTTATGCCAAGTTTTGTTTCATAGGTTGAAACGTTCCCGAAACCATGTACAAGAGCCGCGGAGAATCCAAAGGAAAAGCTCTTTATGCCTTTGGAGTTCTTAAAATCAAATTGCTTTGCATAGCCGATATTATATTTTCTTATCCACCAGGCTATAGCTTCGGATTGTGATAGATTTACGTTTGTAAGATTATAACTGCCGTTTGGATTAAAGACCAATGAAAAATTCAGCGGAAGGTACTCATCCCTGCTGTTTACATTCGTATTTAGCCCTACCCGATCTGAAATTGAAAGATTTACTGAACCTGCACTCTTCATTCTGTAATTCACCGAAAGCCAGTTCAGCTCGAAATCATAATTAACATCGGTTTTATCACCCGGCAAGACGTTCTGCCGGAAATCCAGGACAGCATTGAAATCTGTAAACAGATTAACAAATTTATTTCTATCTATTGAAAGATATTGAAGGTAGTTATTGTAGAACTCAATTGAAGAATCAGAGCCATACCCTCCGCCGGCTGAAAATATGGTGAACTCCCAGCTGGGATGGAATTCTTTTTTCTTTTTTTTGGATTTAGAGTCCGTTTTACTTAGAGTCAAAGATTTGTGAAAATCATAATTTGCAGGATTTATTCCGTATGCATCATTTCCTGCGGATGAAACCAGAGTGGTGAATGCCATGGCCGTTGACCTGGCGTTTGATCTATCACCCGTGTATAAGTTAGTCGATAACATGATTACAAGTGCTGAGAATACGAAGGACTTAAATATCAATATACGTATTAATTTGTTATTATTTAATTTAACATAGTGAAATATGTCTATATAATCAATTTTGTAAAATAGCCTAATTAAGGGATAAAAAATCAGAAATTCGGATCACTAAGCACCCCTATCCGCAAAAATTTATGAATAATAACTAAATTTTCAAATTTCTATATTTGTTGAATTTAATTCTATTATTTGCAGGATTTTAATCCAGAACAGAACCGTGATCCACAAAAACCGGCAGGCAGCTTTCTGAAGGGACTGAACCCGTTTGCATATGTAATTATCGTACTTGCAATAATATTTTTTCTCTATCAGTTTTTAGGCGGAATTCTTGCTGTTGCAGCAGGTGACCTAAATGCCGAAAATCCGAATGTAAAAATTACCCGAATAATCCTTTCATTCGGACAGTTTATGTTCATTCTTGCCCCAACGGTTTTTTTTGCCAGACTTGAAACACACGAACTGAAGAGATTATTCAGATTAAGTGCTCCTAAATTTTCGCATGTGCTGCTGGCCATTTTGGGAATAGTCATGATCCAGCCATTCCTGCAGGGATACATGTATTTGCAGGAAAGCGCAATTAACTCAATTCCATTTCTGCATGATTTATTGATGCCCGTTAAGGATCTATTTGATACTCTTGAGAAAAGTACTTTGAAAATTGTGCAGGCGTATTCATCAATTGAGTTTATTGTAGTTGTATTTGTAATATGTATAACTCCTGCAATCTGTGAAGAAGCTTTATTCCGGGGTTTTGCACTTTCCAATCTCCGCAAGGTTTCAAAACCTGCCATAGCAATTTGTTTGTCAGGATTTTTGTTCGCATTGTATCATTTCCAGCCTTTTAATTTGATCCCGCTTGTGGTCCTTGGATGGTATCTTGGATTTATTGTATATTATTCCAATTCAATCTGGGTTGGAGTTATTTGCCACTTTCTGAACAATTTCTTCGCTGCATATTTTCTGTATGCCTATGGTAAAGAAGAATTTGAAACACCGCATGTTGCAGGTGATGAACTTACAGATTCCATAGTAGCCGCAGCGTTTTCAATCGTAATGTTTGCCAGTGTCATTTTTCTGTTCTATAGATTAAGAGTTCATGAACCCGCCGGAGCAGATAAAGGAGGCAGTCTGTGAACAATACAGTTGTCAGGGTGATAGTGGGTGCAATAGGTATCCCGCTCATCATTATTTCGGCAGTGATAGGAAATGAAGTGTTCCTTGTCTTCTGTGTTATCCTGGCATTTTTTTGTATGAATGAGTTTTATAATCTCTTTGAAATTCCGGTCAATCCGCCTGCGAAACTTACTAAATGGTTTGGAGGATTATCATTTCATAAAATAGTTTTCCTTTTGATTAGCTCAGTAATCGTGATTTGCTTTTACTTCGAGAAGTTTAACTATGTTTTAATACTTTACTTTATAATGTTTATTTTTCTGATATTCTCCGAAGTGTTCAAAAAAGAGAAACATCCTGAGGCAGTTGGGACATGGCTTCTTTCTGTAGTATATATCTCTACACCGTTTGGACTTTTGAGCCTAATGGATACAACTGAATTTCTCAATTCATCCGGAGCAAATTATGCGATAATTTGCCTTGTCCTTGTTTGGGTCAGCGATACATTTGCATTCTTTGGGGGAAAGCTTTTTGGAAGGCATAAGCTTGCAGAAAGGATCAGCCCGAAAAAAACATGGGAAGGTTCCATTATAGGTTTTTTGTTTACTTTGGTTTCCGGATTGGTGATCTGGAAATTCTTCTATCCTGATTTTACTTTTGTTCACTGGATCCTGGTAACATCTATAGTAGGGCTGTTCGCACAGCTTGGAGACCTGTTTGAATCAAACCTGAAGCGAAGCGTTGAAGTAAAGGATTCATCAAACCTTATCCCCGGGCATGGCGGGGCCCTGGATAGATTTGACAGCATACTTTTTGCTGTTCCTGCACTTTATATTTTCCTTTACCTGAAAAGTACATTGTAGCTTTTTTGTCTGCAAAAGTGAATTTATTAAGTCCTTTTAAATTCGTATTTTTGCATAAATTAATCTGAAATTTGCATTTATTACTTAGAAATTGCCAAGTTATTTCACCGGCCGAAAATATTAATGGCCGCTTTGATATACTCATAATTAATGGAGTAATAAACCATATGGGTGTTGTCTGGCAGCATGTGAGAGAAGTTATACAATACGATCTTGCCGGGAAAATAATCGTCCCCGGATTTTTTGATATGCATGTTCACTTTCGTGAGCCGGGGCAGGAATATAAAGAAGATATTGATACCGGTATAATGGCGGCGGCGTATGGCGGATTTACAGGAGTGATGACAATGCCCAATACTATTCCTCCTATAGATAGCCCGGCTATCATTAAGCAAAATGCGGAAAGAGCAAAAGACAGAATTGTGAATGTTTATCAATCAGCCTGTGCTACCTCTGGCAGAAAGGGTGAATCAGCCGGAGATATTGAGGCGTTGATCGAAGCCGGTGCGCTTGCTATAACTGATGATGGAAGTCCAATAGCGGATGACAAA
>JAUQWT010000239.1 GCA_030835005.1 Ignavibacteria bacterium
CTGAATCCGTTCTTAAAATTCCTGCGTGAGGAAAGCGGGTATGAATCATATATCCAGGACACCCCCGGATAGTTAGTTACTTTAACCCCGAGTATGGCTGTGTTAAGCACAACCAAAACACAAAGCATGATCGAAATGTGAAAGACCGGCTTAATATCAAAATAGTTTCTATCAAAGGGTGCGGGGAGCTGGTTTGTGAATAAGGCAAATACGGCAAGTCCGACTGGTATGATTATCATCGGTAAAATTGCAAGCCTGACGGTTTTATCCTTTTTATAAAGTGCGCGCATTAATCCGAAGGAAGATCTCTCTAAATTATTTCTCAGGTAAACCTCATTGATGAATTCTGAAAAAAGCCTGAAGATGTAAAATCCTTTACCTTTAGATTGACTCACTTCTATAATTCGGGCATTCAGGTATTTCTCCCTTATGGCAGAATAACTTTCCATTAAATACAATTTAAGACTGTAATAGCTCATAAAACAAATCGTCACAGGCAAAAGGATCTTAAAAATAAGTCCCCATTCAAAAATGTAATTATTCCTTGTAGTCAAAAATGCATACCACGCCTGAGGAAAGAAATCAATTATCCCTTTAGTCTTTAATACATTAACATATGTACTGATGCTGCTGCCCGCTCTGCCCGTAATGCCGTATGAAACAAACTGGTAACCCATTATCATAACAAGTATCATTATCATCTGGAATGCCAGCGTGTAAGTGCTGATCTTCCCTGCACGCAGAACTTTGAGAGCTATGCTGTATAACAATGCCATTATATTCAGGATAAACAAAAAAAGCATGAATCCGGCAAGAAAATACATCAATGCGCGGGGGAATGACCTCATTATAGAATAATAGAATATGCTGCCGGGTAAAAGCAAAGGAAGTGAAAGAAAAACCAGGTAACGGAACATCATATACATCTTGGCATTTACCATGAGGCGGTCATCAACAGGCATAGAAGAAAATATCTCGGCTTCAGTCTTTGAAACTATGAGATTATCAAGCTCGGTAATAATTGTAAAGCACAATATAAGCGAGTAGAACAAATAAGTCAAAAAAGAATACTCAAATCCTGTTGCATCAGTGTTTTGCTTCATCAGCAGCCAGGGCAGGAAGAATCCGGGTATCAGATAAGAGATATTCAGGAGCACAAGCTTGCGCAATGAGCCCGATTTACTTCTTGTTTCAAGCTTTAACATCAAGCGTCCAAGTACCCTAATTTTCGATGGCATCATTTCGGTTTCTTTTCTTCCAGTTCCTTCAGGTATTTCTGGTACAATTCAACATTCTTCTTATGCTCTTCGTAACTTTCGGCAAAGCGGTGTGAACCGTCTCCCTTTGCAACAAAATATAGAAACTTATTATTCTCCGGATTCAGCGCCGCGATTATGGAACTCAAACCCGGATTGTTGATGGGTCCGGGCGGCAGCCCTTTGTTAAGATACGTATTATAAGGCGATGGATATTTGAGGTCACTGTAAAGCAAACGATTCTTAGGGCCATCAGGTAATACATACTGCACTGTTGGATCTGCCTGAAGTTTCATCCCTTTTTTCAGCCTGTTGTAATATACAGCCGCTATAATTTTCTTCTCCGGCTCAAAACGTGTTTCCCCGTCAATAATAGATGCCATTGTTATGAGATCATTCAAACTTAATTTTTTAGCATTCATATCTTCCCGAATTTGGGAAGTGAGTCTCTTTCTGAAAGTACTTGCCATTACCGATACAATTTCACGCTCTCTGTTTATGCTGTTGAACGAAAACTGGTAAGTATCGGGGAATAAATATCCTTCCAGGTCGCTTCCCGGAATTCCGAGCAGCTTTATCAAACTGTCATTTTTTGCTTCAGCAACAAAACGCGCTGAATCAACTCCAATCTGTCTTGAAAGCAGCCGCGCTATCTGGCGAATATTCAATCCTTCGGGAATTGTTACTGTGACTGTCCTGATTATCGCTGGATCTGTAACAGTATTCAGTACATTCAGATAAGTAAGTCCATTTCCGAACTTATATTCACCCGGTATAAGCTTATTCTGATAACCAAAAACCCTTCCAATCGCAATAAAAGCATACCGGTTGAATATTACATGGCTTTCTTCAAGTTTTATGGCAACACTTCTTAGATTATCACCGCGTGTGATCTTTACAACCGGATCTTCATTCCTTCCGCTGAAGTTTTTTGATAAAAAAAGAAAATGGAAAGTGAATACCAGCAGGAATAGAAATATGAATGAAACCGGAAATTTTAATCGTATCAGTATGTTTTGCATTTTTACTGTAAATTCAGTCCCCGCTTATTTTATCAATGTCATTTTCTGAGTTGATGAAAACTCTCCGCTTAGCAGGCGGCAATAATAGACTCCGCTGGCAAAACCGGTGGCATCCCAATTGACTTCATAAGTACCGGGTGAAAGTTCTTCCTCGGCGATCATGTCAACCTCTTCGCCAAGTTCATTATATATTTTCACAGATACATTCACTGGTGAGCCCATGCTTAGTTTCGGGATATCAAAACTGATCTTAGTTGAGGGATTGAAAGGATTGGGATAATTTTGATGCAGCCTGAAATCACCCGGCACAACTGTTGAAACCGGCTGAATACCGATCACGATATTTGAAAAATTTACAGAATACAAGTGTTTTGATGTTAACCCTGTTATCGGAACCCAGCTTTCGCCTCCATCGGTAGTTTTATAAATTTCTGAACCAAAATGACCGCCGACAACCCAGCCGATTAGATTACTTGTAAAGCAAAGTGTCTCAAGTCTTGTATTAGTTGATATCGGTTTTTGAACCCAAGTATTCCCAAAGTCAGTGGATTTTTTAATAATTCCGTTATTGCCTGTTAACCATCCAAAGTTGTCACGAAATACTAAAGAAAATATTTCGATATTAGTACCGGTTGCAACAGGTGACCACGTCATCCCTTTGTTTGCAGTTCTAAGCAATGTGCCGTCAACACCTGCCGCCCATCCCGATTGGGCAGATGTCACAAATGTTGTGTAAAGATTGCTGTTTGTTCCGCTGTTTGCAGAGTTCCACGAAATGCCTCCGTCTGTCGTGCGAAGAATGATCCCCGACCAGCCTGTAATTATTCCTGTCATGTCATCAAAAAAGCTAATTGATTCCAGAAGATCACTGCCTATTCCCATGTTAACCTGTACCCAGTTACTGCCCCCATTTGTTGTCATGAATACTTTCTTCAAAGAACCTATGACAAATCCTTTTTGAGGAGTAAGAAAAATCACACCGGTAAGCCAGAAACCGGGCTGAGTAAATTGTTTGACCCAGCTTTCCCCGCCATTGGTAGTCTTAAGAATGATGCTTGAATCTGAATAATCTCCTCCGGCTATCCAGCCTGTATTATCATTAAGAAAGAAGGAATTCCACAGTATCTGAGCCGTACCCGCCTGTTTCTGTATCCACGTAGAACCGCTATTGGACGTTTTCAATAGTGTACCGTCTTCACCGATTATTATTCCCACTTGTGAATAAATAGTAATAGTTGAAAAAAGAAACATAAATGCGACAAAATTCCTTCTTGAGAGCATGATTTCGTCAATTAATTACCCAAAATAAAACGAAATATATACAAGAATTAAAAGCATTACAATGACTTATTTAATTAAGGCGGGAATAAGTCTAATTTGTTTTCCGAACTCGCTTATTCTAGTCATTCAAAATTTCGTGGCACGGTTATCATTATCTGTTTAACTTCAAAACCCGATTTTTGACCATAGTTTATGAATTAACGGATAGATATATTTGGAATTAAATTATTTTTGACAGGGAATTTGAATATTACTAAGGACTCACCAAAATTTCAGAATGTGTTTGCACTTATTATGATCTTTTGTGCTGTTTTGCTCCTTTTCAGGGGACTTTTTGCAGGAAATATAATAGCTACAAACGACATAAGCACCAATGATCTGCTGCATTTTTACTTGCCGGTTAAGACATTATACTCGGAAGCGCTGAAACAGGGTGAATTGCTGCATTGGACTCCTCTGATCTACGGAGGATTCCCAATATTTGCAGAAGGGCAGGGCGGTTTTCTATATCCTGTAAACCTCGTGCTGAGTTTTCTGCTTGATCCCGTCACCGCAATGAATGCATACATAATTATACATGCATTGCTGATGGGCATCGGCGTTTACCTTCTGACCTCACTATTAACAAAGAACAAACTGCTATCCATACCTTCGGCTGCAGTTGCTGCAATATGCGGCTCAATAATTGCAGGTCATACTAGACACCTGAATTCACTTACTGCAATAATCTTTCTGCCTTGGCTGATCTATAATGTTGAACTTTTCATTCGCTCAAAAAAGATCTCTGCGGGATTGTTATTTGGTATATTAATGGGTTTTATGTTCCTTGGAGGACATCCTCAGCATTCGTTCATTTCGGTTTTCCTGTCAGTTATTTACATGTTCTTAAGGATCTATTTCGAAAAGGAAACCCAGCTTTCATATATTAAGAAACTGGTTCATTACAGAATATTTCATTTCCTGGGAATTGGAATCATTCTTTCGCTGATTGTCGGGTTGCCGCAAATACTCAGTACATCTGAGCTTATTCCGTTTACTGAAAGAGGAAAAGAATTGAGCTCCGAGTTTACGGGAATGGGAAGTATGCCCTTCAGCGGAATTTTGACATTTGTTTATCCTTATTACATGGGTAATGCCGGTGATCTGAGTTTTAAATCTGCAGATGTGTTTCTGTTTTGGGAATTTTTTTACTATTCCGGCGCTATAGTGTTTGTTCTGGCAGCAATAGGATTTGCTGCAAACAGAAAGAGAAAGGAATTCCGCGCAGTGGTATGGCCTTTGCTCATTATTGCCATAGTTTCATATCTGTTATCCCTGGGTGAGAATTTCCCCATATATAAAATTTTTTCGCTCTTTCCGGTCACAAAAGCATTCAGATTTCCCGTCAGGTGGCTGGCAGGAATGGAACTTTCCGTGCTTGTGCTTAGCGGATTTGGAGTCAGATCAATTGCTGAATACCTTGCCGGCAGAAATATCAGGAAACCCGATCCAAAGAAATCAAAAAATACTAAAACTGTACCTGCAAAGTATTCAATGCCAAATATTGCAGCACAATACAAACTTTCTCTGGTGATAGCTTTTGTTGTTGTTGGAGAAATATTTCTGGTTGCAGGAAAGCAGGTTGCTACTGCACCTCCGGACACCTATTTAGAGCCGCCATCATATGCAGAAAAAATTAAAGCTCAGAATTCAAGGTTGTATGTATTAAGCCGCAGTGAATTCTTGACTGAAGTTTATGAAAGAAGCAGAGGATGGGAAGGAAGCCATGATATGTACGGGCTAAGTGCAAAGCTTTTGCCGCCCAATATGGGTGCGTATTTTGGAGTACAAATGATTGACGGTTATCTTTTGCTTGTTCCTGATTTTGTGTATGAAGTTTGGGGTAATGCAAACAACAGCGGAATAGTTGGCAGAACTGCGGGACTGGTAAAGAACAATTTTCAGCCTACTCCGAAATTCATTAAACTTTGCAGCCTTTTCGGGGTTAAGTATCTGAGCACAGTGTGGAATGTACCAAAACCTTATGAGAAGGTTTGGGATAGCCTTGGAGTGAGGGCTTATGAGCTTCCTGAAACCTCAAACAGTACATGGGTGGTTTCAAAAGTAGAGTCGTTCGGCCTCAGCTCAAGCAAGAGTAATGCCCCAAGGCTGATTGAAGATAGTTTTGATCCAAAAACGGCAGCATTTGTAAATGGAATAGCGCCGCAGTTACCACCGGATTCAAAAAACGGTACAGCAGATGTCCTAAGAAAGGATAATCACTCCATAACTGTAAAAGCTAACGAACCCGGATTTGTTGTGCTCAATGAAACATGGTACCCAAGGTGGAAAGCATTCATAGATGGATTGGAAGTCCCGGTTTATCAGACTGATGTAATGATCAGGGGCGTGGTTTCACCAAAAGCGGGTACAATAATTGAGTTCAGGTATGATAAAGGCAATACAGGATTACTTGTCATGCTTTCATATCTTACAGTACTAATATCGTCTGCATATCTATTCTACGAGAAAAAAAAGAAATCTTCAGAAAAATAAATTAAATTTAAACAAAATGATAAAGAACCATATTATAATGATCATCAATGCAGTTGTTTTGATAGCTTTGGGAGTTTACGGTTACATTACATCCGGCAGCCCGACTGCGCTTATAGCTCCGGGCATAGGCGTAATTCTTCTTGCATTATCATTCCCCACAAAGAATGAAAATCACACGATGGCTCACATTGGCGTGGCATTAACGCTGATATCTGCTGCTACTTTTATCATTATCGGCATTAGAAGAGGTAATGCAATGGTAATCGGAATGGGCGTTTTTACATTTATCTGTTTTGATGCGTATGTGCTCAATTTCATTTTGCGAAAAAGGCAGCGCGAAGCAAATAAGTAGAAATCAGGCAATAAAAAAGGGGCTTACGCCCCTTTCTATTTGTACTGCAAATCTTACTTAATAAGTATCAGTTTCTTGGTATCTTTGAAATCACCTGATATAATCTTATAATAATAAACTCCGCTTGATAGACCCTCAGCGTTGAAGACGACAGAATACTTTCCGCTTCTTTGGAATTCATCGGCTAATGTTGAAACTTTTCTTCCTAGAACATCAAAAACGCTGATATTGACAAACCCATCTTTCAGCAAATCGTATCTAATCTGAGTTGACGGATTGAACGGATTCGGGTAATTCTGATGAAGTCTGTATTCTTCAGGTATGGAGGATTGATTGCCAATGGAAAGAGGGACATCAGCTGTATCAATAAATATATTATAGGCTTCGCCTCCGTTTCCAAATGTTCTGGCATGCACTTTTTTGCCGCTTGTAATTATTGTGCTGCCATTGGCAGAAGCACTGCACCAGAAAAACGAGCCGGGTGAATTAACTGCAAAGATCGGCGCCGGTGCAAGAACTGAAGTCTTGAATACTAACAGGTCATTATTTACATTACCTAAATCACCATATGTGGATGCTGCAAGTATCCTGCCATCTTTAGAAAAAGATACACATGTTACCTGATCTCCGCACCCTGAGTATGTCCAAACCGGAGTTGAGCTGGTCGATCTTAGCAGTTTAACTTTTCCGTCGTAGTTGCTCCCGCCAAGGAAGTTTAATGTTCCGCAGGAAACCAGAGAACCATCAAAACTGATATCAACTGCCGTCATCCATTGTCCGCTTTCAGAATGCTGCCACAGAAAATTGTATGTCGAGCCATTCCACTGGTAAACCCTTAAATTTCCACTGTAATTTATTGTTGCGATCAGGTCACCATTTCCGCTGATAGCCTGAGGGAACTGGGTTCCGCTGTTGCTTATTGGATTAACCGTTCCTTGAAACAGCAGCTGCCCGGTATAAGTTTTGAAAACATAGAATCCTAAATATGTGTTTACAATAACAACAGAATCGTTTCCTGACATTTTTACTCCCTGTATGCCTGCTCCCCCGGTATTATTTGTCTGACCAACTCTGTAACGCCAAACCCAATTAGTAGAAGTTCTGTTAAAACCAAAGATCCAGCTCGAGTCCTGTCGGCTGGCGCAGGCAATAATAAAGTTTCCATCACCTGTAATATCTACCGGACCTGCAACTCCAGTATCAGGCAGTGCAGTTTCAAGGTTAAAATCAAAAACCGGAACAGCGCTTGACCTGCTAAAGACCAGAATATTATGATAGCTCCCGCTTACAATGTACCCGCCTGTATCGGAAACTGCTACATTATTGATACCCGTGTTCGGATTTGTAGAATACTCCCATAGAGGTGTAGAAGATAAATTATTGTATAAAGATATCCTTTCGGTATTAAGTGCCCAGCCAACAGCCTGGTACAAACCATTACTGCTTGCTGCACACCTGTCACCAATTGCAATAGGATCGATAAATGACCACCTGATGGCTGAGTTGTTATCAGTGAAACTCACAGCTGAGGGATTTGGAATGTAATAATTGCCAGCCGGTTCATTTAAGATAATGGATTTTGTCTGCATAAATCCGCCGGAAGACTGATAGATCTGAATGCTGCCCGGTAAGTTGTCAGGGGTAAATTGGGAGAATGAAAGTGCTGAAAAAACTAACAGTACAGCTAGTATAGTTTTCATCGCGTTTAGTAATTAAGTTTGAAGCCTCTTTGTAAACAATTTTAACCATTTTTTAATGCAAAAACAACAAAATTAGAAATAGACTAAGCAAAAAAGGAGGCATAGCCTCCTTTTTTGATAAATTTTAGAAAACATTATTTCACAAGTGTGAGTTTCTTTGTATCCTTGAAAACATTTCCGCTCTCAGTCTTTGCTTCAATGCTGTAAATGTAAATTCCTGAGCTAAGTCCTGCTGCATTATAATCAACTGCGTATGTTCCTCTAGAGTAGTCACCATTTACAAGTTCTGCAACTTCTTTTCCAAGCAGATCATAGATTTTCATGGTAACAAAACCTCTTTCAGGAATTGAGAAATTGATCTTTGTTGAAGGATTGAACGGATTGGGATAGTTCTGTGATAATGAGAAGTTTTCTGCTATTGTTGAAACAGGTGCGACACCAACGATGTTGCCCCATGACTTGAAAACACGGATACCATCAATAAGCAATATCGGGCGACTTGTATTTACGCCTTGCCTCAATACTACTGTTCCAAAATTGTTTAAATCTCCTGCAGCCGTTGCATCTGTTAATGGCCCTATTGTTGGGGCTGGTTCTGTTCCGGGTGCGGCACCGCTGAAAATAAACAAGCTCACGGCATCGTCAATTAAGCTGCCTGTGTTAAATGTATATTTCGCTACAAGCAGATAAGTTGTGTTGTAATTATATGGTGTGGTTGAATATGTTGCAGTATTACTAAGTTTGCTATATCCGAATCTGAGGGTACCAAGTGAATCCTTTGCAAAAACTTTGCATCTGAATGCAGACCCCAAAACCAAATTGCCTACATGGAAAAAATATTCACCAGTTGTAGATGCATATTGTACATTTACCATAAAAGAAACATATACACTGTTAGTACTATCTGGCACAATTGGCTTATTTACGTCGATACCTGATGCACCAACAGTATCAAGCTTTGCGGAATTGCCAATGTTTGATAATGGATAATTACTAAAGATCAACCCGGGTGTTGCTACTAATATTTGACTTTGACCGCCACTATGTCTAATCCAACCGTGGGCAGTCAAACTATCACCATTCGGGTAATTAAAATTCTCGTCAAACAAAATCTGTCCTGAAGCTTTTTCAACAATCGCAAGCGAAAGTAATACCATAAAAAGAAGTAATAGTCTTCTCATTGTTTCGTCTCCTTTATTTTAATAAGATATGTTTTTTTGATTA
>JAUQWT010000240.1 GCA_030835005.1 Ignavibacteria bacterium
AGTGCTGAAGCAAGAGTCTTACCCTGAGCATCATTCTTAAGCGAGACCGTTCCACCACCACCGAGAGTATTATGAAGCACGAAGTTCAGAGCATTGATATTCGGCATTTCATATCTATCAACCTTACCGAGGCAGATACCCTCAAAATGCTTCTTTACAGCCTCAGCAGTAACTTTTTCCTTAATAATTGGGTAATCTTCCTTTTTAAAGGCAATCAGCCCTACATTAGCTGCATCACCTTTATCACCAGACCTGCCGTGGCATATCTCTTTTAATTGAATTTTAGGCATAATAATTTCTGAAATTTCACAAAATTAGTGAAAAAATCGGTAATCTGAAATGTATATTGTCATCTTGTGAAGTATAGGAGTGAATGTTATCATGTAATGAGATTTACCCTTTCGGATGCGCCTTCTCATACACTTTCTTAAGTCTGTCAACAGAAACATGTGTGTAAATTTGAGTTGTTGATAGGCTTGAGTGTCCGAGCAGGTCTTTTACAGCGCGAATATCTGCGCCGTGATCGAGTAAATGTGTAGCAAATGAGTGGCGTAAAACATGGGGAGATTTCTTCTTTAGCTCCGAAATCCTTGAAATATATTGGTTAGTTATCCTGTTCAACAATGCGGGATAAAGCTTCTTTCCATTCTTACCGTTAAATACCACTCCGTTATCAAAGTCAACTGCCCTCTCGGAGAAATATTCTTCTCTTTTTTCGAGATAGGCTGATATTGCACCGATTGCAATGAGTCCAACCGGAATAATCCTTTCTTTCCTTCCTTTGCCTCTGACTCTTATTGTACAATTATCAATATCAATTCTATCCACAGTCAAATTAATGAGTTCGCTCAGCCGGATACCGGAGCTGTAGAAAAGCTCGATTATTGCCCTGTCTCTGGTACCCCAAATATCACTGCTGAAGTTCTTCGGATCAAGCAGGCTGTTTAATGAAGTTTCATCAATTACTGTCGGCAGATTTTTAGGCAGCTTAGGAAATATCAGGTTTCGCGATGGATTTTCAGGAAACAGTTTCTTCCTGTTTAAGAATTTGTAAAACGATTTCAAAGTAGATATCTTGCGTGATATTGTCCGCTTTGAGAATTTCACCTCACGATTCTGCACAAAGTTTGCAATGAAGCGTTTTAGATCTTCTTCCTCAATATATTTAAGCTCAATTTTGGCCTCAGCGATACCACTGAGTTTGGCAATAAATATATAAAGGTCATTAAGATCCTTTACATAATTAAGCAGCGTGTGCCTGGAATAATTCTTTTCGTTTATAAGGTATGCGGAAAATTTATCAATTGCGCTTATCAGATTCATCAGATCGCATCAGATAAACTGGAGAAATTAAAGTTGCCTACTTTAAGGGGAGGCACATGAATCTGCATTAATCCGGTTTCGGCGCCGGAAGCTTTTTCGGGCTTCCCTGCTTCAATTAGATTCTGGAAAACATTCATAGGGCTTTCATTAAACCTGAAATTCTTCACAGACCGTATTATCTTGCCGTCTTTTACCTCAAACACGCCGTCTCTTGTTAATCCGGTAAGCAGCATAGTTTGCTGGTCAACTCCCCTGATATAGTAAAACCTTGTGACCAGTATTGCATAATCGGTCTCACTTATCATTTGGTCTAAAGACTTATCACTTCCGCTCAATAGAATATTTGATGGATGAGCTACAAATGGTTCACCGGTCTTTTCTGCCCAGAATCTTGATCTTACGAGGTTTTTCAATACACCATGCTCAAACCATACAATTTTGTTTCGGGGCTCGCCTTCTTTATTAAATGGAATTGAAGGAGAACTGATATCTGAGGGATCAGAGAAAATTGTTATATTACTGTTTGCAAGCGATTCTCCTATTCTGTTTCCGCCTCCGGTTTTCGAAAAATAACTTCTTCCTTCATCAGCTTCTCTTGCATTCATGTAATTAATGCATATTCCAAGCATGTCTGCTGCGGCTGCCGGTTCAAGAATCACTTTGTATCTTCCAGGCTTTATTTCTACCGGATCCTTTGAAAGGAGAGATCTCCGGATTGCCTTATCAGTTAATTCTTTTTGTTTAAGATCATTAATATTTACAAAACTCTTTTCAAACCTGGCCGAACCTGTCCCGTCATTTGTCCTGATTGTTGCGGAGTAATCTGCAAGGGTGTACTTATTATACGCAAAGAGACCAACAGTGTTCATAACAGCGTTAAATGTCATTGAATCCTCAAAATAACCTGCCGACGTCACATTCTCATTGATAGATTCATTAATGATATAAGAAAGAATTGCCGATCTCTTATCGCCCGAAAGCTTTTCAGTATCTGCGGAATAATTAAGAGCACTTAGATATTCTTGCTTTCCAAGCGGAGGCATAAATTCTCTATTTTCCGGAGAACGATTCGCAATTTCTTCAGAGCTCTTTATTGCCTGTTTTAAGGATTCTTCGTCAAACTTATTTGTTGTTACGCTTCCGGATTTCCTGCCAATGTTACTGGTTATTGTGAGCGCTAATCCGTCTGAAAAGCCGTTTGTGGTGAGCGAGTTTCTCGCAAAGCGCAGATTATGGATGTTGCTTCCAACAAGCAGTGCTGTTGCTGAATCTGCTTTAGAGTATCCGAGAATTTTACTCAGCAGGTTCTTAGCTTCATTTTCGTTAAGTATCAATTTATTTGCCCGCCTCCTCAGATGTATTAAGTATATTTACTTTTCTGAATCTCGCAGGAGAAGCCCCGTGGCTGACGGGAGAAAGCTGCCCGGGCTCTCCCTTGCCGCAAAAGAACGATCCACCAAGCATATATTCACTTCTATCGCAAATGGCATCGCATGAATTCCAGAAATCAACAGTGTTGCCCTGGTATGCTACATCCCTCAGCATGCCGGTAATCTTGCCGTTTTTAATATCCCAGAATTCCTGTCCGGTAAATTGAAAATTATATCTCTGCATGTCGATGCTCCAGCTACCGCTTCCTTTTATATATATTCCATCCTCAGTATCAGATATCAAATCATCAAGAGATAACTTTTCATTTCCGGGCATCAAGGAGACATTTGGCATTCTTTGAATCGGAAAATGCGCCCAGCTATCAGAATATGCACAGCCATTAGATGAAGATTCACCTATAAACCTTGCGATTTCACGGGTTGTTTGGTATCCTGTAAACCTGCCTTCTTTTACTAGGTCCCACTCCGTTGTTTTCACACCATCATCATCATAACCTCTTGTGGCCAGTCCGTCTTTTTGAGTCCTGTCACCCTTCATATTAATATGCCTGCTGCCGTACTGCAGTTTCCCAAGTTTATCTGTTGTCATAAAACTTGTTCCGGCATAATTTGCTTCATATCCCAGCGCCCGGTCAAGCTCTGTTGGATGCCCGCAGGATTCATGTATGGTAAGCCACAAGTGGGTTGGATGGAGGATAATATCTCTTTTTCCGGGGACAACAGTTGGTGCTTTCAATTTCATCTTTGTATGCTCAACAGCTTCATCTACATCACTCAGAAAATCATATTCCTCTACATACTCATATCCCTTTCCAATTGGAACGGAAAAGCTATCTCTTGATTCAAATATTCCTGTAGATCTATCAACAACTGTTACTTCAAATTGCGGCCAAATTCTATGCAGGTCCTGCTTGATATAAGAACCTTCTGAAGATGCGAAGTACTTCCACTCATTTACACTCCATATAAAAGACGAACAAAAATCCGCCCCAAGAGATTTAGCTCTCTCATTGATCTTGAATAATAATGATACTTTATCATCTATAGATACTTCGAACGAATTCTTTTTAATAGGTGTCTGCCATGTGTCATTATATACCGGGTTTGGAGCAAGTTCAACTTTATTCAGCTGGATTTTCTTGTTTGCATCTGCAATAGCACAGGCAAGCTCCACTGCTCTGATAACTTCGGTTTCTGTAAAAGTACTGCTGGACGAAAAGCCCCATGTACCTTCTTTTAACACCCTTACATTGAAACCGAAGTTCTCGGTTTCTTTGATTGATTGTATGATCTGTTCTCTTGTATTAATATTTTCCGAACGAAAATTGCTTAGGCAGAAATCAGAATATTCGGCCCCTAACTGCTTAGCTCTGAGCATTGCAGAATCAGCTATTTTCTTTATGTAATTATCGTCTAAGGAATTTCGGAGGGATGAAGCTTCATTTGATCTCAATATATAACTCCCTATAGAATTGGCAAAAATAGCTCCCGGCAGGGCCAGTGAGCAGGATTTTATAAAGTTTCTGCGCCTCATAATTTATTATAAAACGGTGTTATACAGTTTCTAAAGCATCTTTTGATTCCAATTCAACTTTGTGCTTGCATTCAGGGCATTCAAGATACTCGCCCTTTTTCTTTGAGTACTTCTCGAGCATATAAGAGCTGCCGCACATCTCGCATTTTGTTTCACGCGGTTTGCTGTTGGAAATGAAATCACAGTCAGGGTAACGGGTGCAGCCATAAAATGTTTTTTTGGATTTTAAAGCTTTCCTTCCGAGTATCTCCCCTTCTTTACATTTAGGGCATTTAATACCCAAAGTTATGGGCTGAATGTTTTTACAATCCGGATAGGTTGAACAGCCGAGGAATTTTCCGTACTTGCTTGATTTGACTACCATTGGGTTACCGCAAAGAATACAAACTTTTCCTTCAGCAAGCTCCTGATGTTCTTCCTGCTCTCCAGGAAGAGGCTTTGCATTCTTGCACTTGGGGTACTTGCTGCATGAAAGGAATCTTCCGTTCCTGCCCCATTTGATTAGCATTTCACCGCCACATTTATCACATATAATATCAGTCTTTTCGATAAGAGACTCTTTAATCTCTTTAGTTTTCTTGTTCAGGAACTCAAGATCAAGATTGAAAGGCAGGTAAAAATCATCCAGAACTTTCTTATATGTCAGCTCACCCTCGGCAATCTTATCAAGTTCCTCTTCCATTTGTGCAGTAAATTTCACATTTATAACATCATTGAAATGAGCTGCAAGAAGTCTGTCAACTGTTTGGCCAAGCTCGGTTGCATAAAGCTTCCTTTCAATAAGATCGCAGTAAGTCCTGTTTATAATAGTAGAAACAATAAACGCATAAGTAGATGGTCTGCCAATACCGAGGTTATCTAACTGTTTGATCAAGCTGCTTTCAGTATATCTTGCAGGCGGATTTGTATAATGCTGCTTTTTAAGAAGTTCTTTAAGATCCAGTATATCTCCAATTTCAATTTCAGACGGAATTGAAAACTCATCTTCTGTATCTTCCTTTTCTTCTTCGAATACATCGTCATATAAGGCAAGAAAGCCTTTGAATTTTATTGTAGAATCAGTTGTCCTGAACTGGTAGAAATCCGGTTTCTTGCTGCTTCCGTTAGCAGATTCACTGAATGTATCGATCAGCAGTGTGATCTGATCCGATACTGAATTCTGCATTTGGCATGCAACAAATCTCTTCCAAATCAGGTCATAAAGCTTATACTGGTCAAGAGTGAGATCATTTTTCAGGCTCTCAGGTGTGCGCCATACTGAAGTAGGTCTTATTGCTTCGTGTGCATCCTGTGTATTTTCTTTTTTCTTTGAATATACTTTCGGCGAGGCAGGCAAGAACGTTTTCCCGAATTTTTCGAGTATATATCCCCTTGCTTCGCTAACAGCATCTTCACTCAGCCTGGTCGAGTCTGTTCTCATATAGGTTATGAGTCCCGTTAACCCCTCTTCGCCGATATTTATACCTTCATACAGCTTTTGTGCCTGCATCATGGTTTTTTTGGGGGCAAAGCGCAGCCTCACAGAAGCATCCTGCTGAAGCGAAGAAGTTGTAAAAGGCGGGTAAGGATTCCGCTTGACCTCTTTTTTGATAATATCCGAAACTTTGAAAAGCTTGGTTTTGAGGTCTTTTATTATCTCGTCTGTTTCTGCTTCATTCTTTATCCGTGGGTCTTCACCATTGAATTTGAATGCAGTATCGTTCTTTACAATAAGCTTCGACTCAAATACTTTGTTTTTGTCTCTATCTTTGAAATTTGCCAGTACACTCCAATATTCAGTTGGAATAAATTTCTTTATCTCCGCTTCTCTTTCACAAATGAGCCTAAGTGCTACAGACTGTACTCTTCCGGCAGAAAGCCCGTAATATATGACTTTCCACAAGAACGGGCTGACTTTATAACCCATGATCCTATCCAGTGCACGCCTTGCCTGCTGTGAGCTGACAAGCTTTTCATCTATTTGAAGAGGGTTATTGATACCTTCTTCGACACCTTTTTTTGTTATCTCGTTGAAAAGCACCCTGAAAATCGGAGTTTTCTTACTTTTAACTTCCTCCGCAATATCAAAAGCAATTGCTTCGCCTTCACGGTCAGGATCTGTTGCTATGTATATCTTATCGGCGGTTTTAGAAAGCTCTTTGAGCTCTTCAATTATCTTTTCTTTACCGGGAATGGTTTCATAAGTGAGTTCATAGTCATTTTCAAAATCAACACTTATTTTGCTTTTAGGCAGGTTCTTAATATGCCCCACCGAAGCGATTACTTTATAATTCTTCCCAAGATATTTATTTATTGTCTTTGCCTTAGAAGGCGACTCAACTATAACGAGTGATTTAGCCATTTAGAATATTTTTTTCAATAATGAATCCGTTATTAATGAAATGTATCAATGAATAGTGTCTTTTGTATTTATCATCATTCTACTATTAGCATCGGTCATATCTTCAATATCAAGAAGGTAAGTAGCGATTATCATTTTCATATCTTCTTTATCTACCCTGTTATAACTTGATACCATTATTTTATCTATTATCAGGTCAATATCCATATTGTTTATAAGTCCAAGCTCTTTAAGCTGAATCAAATAACCGTATGACTCAGGTAAAATGACATTCTGTTCTGCATCATGTAGAAAGCGCTGAGAACGTGTATCTGTCTTCTTTTCTATAAATATCTTTTCTCCTGCATAGATCTTGGAATATACCCAGCTGAAAGCCGTATTGATCTCGTTTACAGTATATCCAAGATTCTCCAGCTTATTCATGTCAACATCTGTAAGCTGCTTATTATTCTTAAGTTCACTGAGAAGGTAAACTATTATTTCAATTATTTTTTCGTATAACATGATTTATTGATTGCTTAAATAAAAATCTTCCTTTTGCCTGATAAGTTCCTTTTGCCTGATTGTAGTGTCATTATATCCTGCAAGATGGAGGCATCCATGAATAATAACTCTTTTTAGTTCCCTTTTGAATCCTGACCTGTAAACAACGCCGTTTTTCTTAACAGTATCTAAGGAAATAAAGATCTCGCCTTCAATTTTTTTCTTATTATCATTGTAGGGAAACGTAATGATATCAGTATTATGATTGTGACCCAGGAATCTAGTGTTTATGCGCTTTATATCCCTGTCATTACCAAAATTCAACACAATTTCACTAAACCGGCAATCCTCGCCATCCATTACTTTTGATACTAAGCCCCTTACATTATCATGTGTTATCGGTAATCTGGATTTGGTGTGTATATTATTGATCAATATGCACTTTTTTGTGTTGAAATGGGGTCTGCCTTCTCTTTTTAACAATAAAACCTATGCATAAATTCATTAAAATTAAAGTGTAACATTAACATATTATCAAAACTTCTTATTTTACGACACTTAAAATATACAGAAATTTATTATTTGTCAAGAGGCAAAAAATGTTGAAATCCTTCGCCTTTGTTGAACTCTTTGTATTGCTGACAATAAAACAGGTAATTTTGGGCATTTTGCCTGATTTTTTCAATCTCTTCAGGCTTTAGGTCCCTTATGATCTTAGCCGGAACACCTGCAACCATAGTCCCTTCAGGCACTACAAATTTCTCTTTTACTACAGATCCTGCCGCAACAAGCGAAAATGAATTAACATGGCAATCATCAAGCAGTTTAGCACCAATTCCTATCAAAACAAAATCATCAATTCTGCAGCCATGAATCACGGCACTGTGACCGATTGAAATATCGTTACCGATAAAAGTAGGGAATTTCTTATAAGTCACGTGAACCATGGTCAAATCCTGAATATTCGTTCTATCACCTATCCGGATAAAATTAACGTCTCCTCTAACCACTGTATTAAACCATATGCTGGAATCCTTACCGATCTCTACGTCACCAATCACGTAAGCACCCTCTGCAATCAATACTGAATCATGGATCTTCGGAAATTTGTTCTGGTACGGAACTATCATTTTCAATCAATAATTTGCAATAAACAAAACAAACAAAGCACTTTTTTTAGATGCGACTTAAACACCAAGTTCAAGTTATCCTTTACTAAACACTCAATATTTCGGAGGCGTCCAACCGGAGCGCTTCCATGATTTCAACTCAAGTGTAATGTTCCCAATTTCAACTTCTAGCTTTGCCTTTAGAGGAACTGCGGCAGCATCGTTTGAAAACCAGCCGGAAAAATTGCCTGTCAAACCGAACACTGCTTTAAAATATAAAAAGCCGTCAAGGAATACTGAAGAAATATCGTATTCAATATCAGATATTTCTATCTCAGTATTTTTAGATGAGTAATTTATTTTCATCAAAGCCGTATCAGTATGCATTAATACCGGTACATATTCAGTTTTATCTTTTCGGGCATTCAGCCTGGCATAATAGAATATCGACAGCCCGTCCTGGAATACTGTAGAAGTCAAGATCTTTTTATCCATCTCAATATTTTTATCGAACCCGGACTTTTTAATCGTAATAAAATTAGAATCATAATTGAAATCACATACAAGCTCACTGCGTTTATCATCTTTATACTCATATGCAGTAAATTTATGCGGTCTTAACATTCCACCTTTCAGTTCAATTATGCTGGTAAAATCATAATCCACATTTATGAACGGTAGCGAGTTATTTGATTTAAGCTTCGCAGTAGTTGTGAAAAATCCCGGTTTACCTGCTATTGCAGAAGTATTGAACTTTGCCCAGCCTATGTTAATGAACGAGTAATTTACTTCGTAATAAAGTTCTTCGCCGCTATAGAGTACTTCTGATTGTGAAAAAGTCCTGCTGTTAACAAATAACAGCAAGACCAGTAAAAAAGAGTGATATTTAAATAAGTTCATCTAAGTTGAGCAAGCTTCTCCGCTTCAGGGAAAAGCTGCAGCGCTTTTTCCATTTGCTTGTCTGTGGCAAGGAATACAGCCATAGCGCCGTTATTGCCCCAAAGGTCTCTTGCTAAAATTGATTTGATGCTCATTGATATAAAATCAGCATCTCTGTTCCACTGCTCTTCATTAAACTGAACATTCTTAGATGCTGCGAGATTCTTAAAATCCTCAAGCATCGGGTTAGATACCTGGAAATTATCTCTGAACTTTATATAATCTGAATAAGATGATCTTATATTCTCCCTGTTGGCGTCAAAATATGAATTTGCATATTCCAGGAACAAGTTCAGTCTTCTTAGTTGAACGGAATATTCTGTTAATGTATCCAGTTTAACTATGAAATCAGGAGTTACTCCTCCGCCGCCGTACACTGTTCTGCCGCCCATTGTTTTGAACTCAGGTCTTGATGTATCTTTAGTATCGTTGTTATGATAAAGATTATCGCCTTCCTCCTGGTTGACAAGCATTTTCTTGTACTCGCCGCCTTCGTATGGCTTTTGAATAAGCCTTCCTGAAGGAGTATAGTATCTTGAAGTGGTTACTCTCATTGCCGATCCGTCGGAAAGGTCGTATTGCCTCTGAACTAAACCTTTGCCGAAAGTATTTTCGCCAACAACAATACCTCTATCCCAATCCTGAATAGCGCCGGAAACTATTTCGCTTGCAGATGCAGAGCCGTCATTCACAAGTACAACAAGCGGAATATTTGTGTATTCGCCGCCTTCAGAAATGTACTCATCGTTATAGGCAGGGATACGGCTTTTTGTATAAACTATCTTCTTTCCCCTTTCAATAAACATACTTGCCATTTTGAATGCCTGGTCAAGATATCCGCCGGGGTTATTCCTGAGATCGAGCACCAGCTTTTTCATTCCGCTTTTCTTCATTTCAGCAAGCGCCTTTGAAAATTCATCATACGTAGTTGCTGAGAACCTTGTAACTCTTGCATAGCCAACTTCGTTATTGATCATGAATGAAGCATCCACGCTGTAAAGCGGGATCTTATCGCGGGTAATTTCAAAATCTATAAGATCTTTGCTGTTGCCTCTTGCTATAGAAACTGTAACTTTTGTTCCTTTAGCGCCTCTTAATTTTTTAGGTACTTCTTCTCTTGTCATTCCAATAGAGCTCACGCCGTCAATCTTAACGATCTTATCACCTGCCTGAATACCAAGAGCTTCAGACGGCCCGCCTGAGATCGGAGTTATAATTGTAATTGTATCATTCACTATATCAAACTCAACACCAATGCCTTCAAAGCTTCCTGAAAAATCTTCATTAATTCGTTTTAACTGTTCCTGTGTTATATAAGTTGAATGCGGATCAAGCTCAGCAAGCATGCCTTTTATTGCTGCTTCGGTCAACTTATCAGCGCTAACGTCATCTACATAGTTTTTTTGAACTAAAGTGAGGGCCTCATTGAACTTCTTTACATTATCAAACACATCGTCTCCGGAAGCAGCAGTATTAACTTTCATACCCACCAGAACACCGATGGAAATGAGCATTAGGAAAATTGGGACCAGATATTTACGTTTTTGCATTATTTGTTGGTTATTTGCAGAATAATTTTGATTTTACTATACTTATATACACAAATATAGCTAAATAAGTTTCATAATGAAAGATTTTGGTGAGAATATCGATTATGAGGGTAATTCTCAGAGCCTGCCGCCCAGTTCAAATTTCAAAGACAATCGAAATGATCTTATTGGCTAATTGAAAATATGTGTGAGTCTAGCCCTGATTAAGCACTAGTATTGAAAAATTCAAATAGGCAGCAAAACTTACCCAGATTAGGTAAGGAATAAGCAGAAGTGATGCAGATTTTGATATCGAAGAAAATTTTAAAATACTAAAAAATATGAACACCCACATAAGCAAGATAACAACAAAAGCTATCACGATCTGGTGCAGCCCAAAAAAGATAATTGACCAGGATGCGTTTAGCACCAGCTGCACAAAGAACACTGCAATAGCAGCACCAGCTTTAGGATTAGTTGACTTCCTGTTCCAGACAAGGAACAGTGAAATTCCCATAACAGTGTACAAAATGATCCAAACTGGAGCAAATATCCAGCCTGGCGGATTCAATGCCGGCTTATTTAAAGCTGCATACCAAGTTGGGATTGATTCAACAGTGAAAAATGAACCAATGATACCTGCAAGCTGGCAAATAAGAATACAAAAAATTAACTTCAGAACATTTTTCATTTATAAGGCTGGTTTTATCTTACTCATTGATATTTTTAGGTATTCTCTTCTTAATCAAATTTATCTGCCCCCTGTGGTTAATTTCATCCTCAAAAACATGAAACCATACAAAATAATTATTGGCGGGTTTACCATTCCAGAAAGGCATTTCTTCATAAAGCCAATCATCATCCGCTGATTTAAGTTGCTCCAGAACTTTATTTCGTTCATTCATTAATGCTTCAAGATAGTAATCTATACTGTTGCCTTTAATATGTTCCCTTGCAGGCTCGCCTAAATACGAGGCATGCGCCCACTCTTTATCTTCTTCCGGTGTTAATTCTCTTTTTTGTAAGCTTAATATACGGTAAAAGAAATCAGTTGACGCAATATGCATCAGCAGAGCGCCTATTGAGTTTGCTTTTTCATCAAGAAGGTAGTCTAATTCTGAGAGTGTTAAGTTTTGAACTGATTCAATTGTAACACTCCTTGCGTAATTCATCATTGAGACTAACCTGCTTATTTCGTGAGTGTATCCTACAATATCAGTTATGAGGTAATTGTTATTGTTATTTGGCATTCAATTCGTAATTTATAATTCCTAATTTTTAACTGTTAGAGCCCCATTGTATGCCAAACAGTCTTGATCTCAGTGAAATTTTGGATATTCCCGAGAGTTTCATACTGCTCATCATCAAAAACATCATTTTTTGCCTGCGAGGCAGAATAAACAAACCGCTTCACATTACCTGCGCACGCAGTTTGGACATCTTTTTTGAATGATGAATTGCTGTCGGCGTAATCGAATGCATTTACATCCATGTGCCCGGCTAAATGAGGAATAAGCTCCTTTTTCAATCCTGTAAGTATGTTAATTACTCCGCCGGGTAAATCACTTGTTGAAATGACCTCTGAAAATGATAAAGCCGGAAGCGGAGCTGTTTCAGAAGCTATAACCACGCAAGTGTTACCGCTTACTATTACAGGACAAATTCTGCTGATAAAAGAAAGTATTGGATGCTCATTGGGCAGCAAGACTCCAACAACTCCGGTTGGTTCTGCCATAGAAAAATTAAAATAACCATTCTGCACGGGATTGACAGATCCTGCAAGCTGAGCCCATTTGTCTGCAAATCCGGCATACCAAATAATTCTATCCACTGATTTCATTACTTCTCGTGTCGCCTGTCGGCGATTGGATAAAGTTGATTGCACTATTTCACTAACAAACTGATCTTTCCTGCCTTCAAGCATTTCTGCGAGTCTGTACAATACTTGACCTCTTTCGTATCCTGTCTTATTTGCCCATGTTTTGTAAGCACCGCGTGCGGCAACAACAGCATTCCTTATATCTTTCCTTGATGCGCGGGAAACATTGCAGATTTTCCTTTTCGTTTTAGGATCTGTTGCGGGCATGTAACGCTCAGATTCAGTGCGCGTAAATTTGCCGCCAATGAACAGCTTGTACATTTTGGGGACTTGCAGTCTGCTTGTCATAATTCGATATAATTAATTCCTGAATTTTCTGATCTCAGAGTATAGTATTTTACCTTGAGAAGCTGAGAATACGGGCTTTCTGTTATCAATGATAATTATTTGAGGAGATTCACGCCCAACTGAATACTTTTCAGAAATGCTTTCTGAGAGCTCTCTATTGCTATCAGCATTTATCAAGAATGTTTTCATTCTCATTTCACCTTCTGCCCACTCCCTTTCAAGCAATCGCCTGACAACAAAATTGATAACGCTGCCTGGTGAAAACTTTAATATCAAAACTTTTTCATTGATGGAAATCTCGTCAATTTCCCACAGTTTTTCTTCGGTTTCTATATTGATCCAGTTCATTAATAAAAATTAAAGGTTTAGTTAAAACAATAACTAAACCCGGATTGTTAATGAAATAATTTCAAACTTAAAATGGGATCCTGAAAAAAATACCCAAAACCATAAAAACAACTACTATGTAAAACACAAGGAAACCTGCAGCAAAAGATACGCTCGCGGCAGTACTGGGATAATTCACTTCATTTTCTTCAGTCATAAAGCAATTTAATAATTATTTTCCAGAAATGTAATTCTTTAATTCTTCGATGCTCGAATCAAACGTAAAAGCTTCATAAACTTTGAAGAAGTTTTTCTGATCACAAATCTTCTTATAAGCATGCTTGGCAATTTCGAGTTTATTTGATTCAAAAGTGAAATAACCCAGAAGTTCCTTCAACTGTTCCGAGGTCAAATAATTTGCATCAATGGCTGATTTAAGTACGGCAACATTGCTTGTTTCAAAGCTGCGGTTGTTCACCGATTTTTTCAAATCACTGAAATCTTCTTTCTTCATAACTTTGTACCGGCATTCATCGTTTGTGCTGTATGTTTCTTTATTGTTGTCACTGCTGCCGTCTCCGCATTTCTTCACACCTTCGCCTGAGGGAAAGAACCTTCTCATACCGTAAGCTTTCTTCTTGTATATTGCAAAAGCATTGTATTCATCGATTACTGCATATAGATCCAAACCTGCCGGGATCTTGATCTTTCCTTCAAAAATAACATTTGCCTGAGGCAGTACATTTGCACCTTCCCTGACTACTTTTAGTGAATGCTCTCCCGGAGATATGTTATCGAATTCAGCATAATTCCCCGTTGAGAGCTGTGCGTTATCAAAAGTCACCGAAAAATCTCCATCATCAAACAAAGAAAGCTGCAAATATGAACTCTGTGAATAAATGCTTGTGAAGAGTAATGCAATTAAAATGGCTGCAAATGATACTTTACTGAACATCGTTATGAGATCCTTTCTCTGTTTGTTTTTTCGTTAAACATATTCTACCGGGTGTAATTTGCCGGGAAGCTTCAACCTAAATAGTTCCATCATGAGACTTTTTCCTGAGGCATGAGTGTTTCGATCACAGCTTTTTCAATCGGGAATGCGAAATTATTGTTCTTGATCCTCCACCTGGATATTCTTTGCAGAGGTTTCTTCACAATTCTTTCTTTGCCTCCAGAGAATCGGTTATAGAACTTGAATTTTTCGATATAGTCATACTTTTCGTCGGATACCCACGGTCCTGAAGAACCAATATAATCAAAATCAGCCCATTCCTCAAGAGATGAAGGCATTTTGTATCCCTTTTTTTCAACTTCCGCTGTAATCGTTGAACCCGGGTACGGTTTATAATAAAACACTGGTGTTTCGAATTTCGGGCTCATTTCACGCAGCTTATTTGCAATTGCAAGAGACTTCTTTACACTCTCTTCACTTTCACCCGGAAAACCAATTATTACAGGGAAGTGCGCAGCAATACCGTACTTCCTGCAGATTTCCGCGCAATACATTACCTGTTCAATTGTGATATCTTTTTTGAGCCACTTAAGCATTTCATCAGAGCCGGATTCAACTCCTATCAATACCCATCTAAGCCCGGAACTGACAAGGTGCTTAAAAACATCTTCGCTTAACCTTGATCCCTGGTCAGCTCTCATCGTCGCAGTCCAATTGAACTTCAGGTTTCTTTTCATGAACTCATCAGCAATGGAGACAGCCCTTTCTTTATAAGTGAAAAAGGTCTCATCCTGGAATGACAGTTCCTCAAATTTGTATTTGCTCCAGTGGTAAGCTATCTCCTCACCCATTCTTTCCGGAGATAATGCAGACCACTTCCTGTTATAAACCTGGGGGTCAGCGCAAAATGTGCATCTGAAAAAACAGCCGATGGAAGATATGAAGTCGAACTGTCTTTGACCTTTAAGCCTGTAATAACTTTCAACGGGAATCTTTTCATACTTCTGAAACCCGAATTCATTCATATCCGTCAGTTCACGGGGAGCATTCCGTATAATTCTGCCACCTGTTTTATAGGTGATTCCTGTAATTCCGTTTAGCTCTGTATCTGCCGCGAACGAATCAACAAGCTCTGCAAAAACTTTTTCTCCCTGGCCCTGCACAGTAACATCTATAGATAACTCATTCAGTGTTTCAACAGGAAACAAAGATGCATGCCAACCGCCCCAAACGATTTTGAGTTTAGGAAACTTCTTCTTCAGCTCTCTTGAAGTCATCAGGGCGTCCCTTATCGGATCCCCGGTCAGCACAGTCATTCCCACGCATAAGGCATCTTTAGCTGTGGTTACAAGTCTTGCAAGAGGATCTTTTTCAAGACGCGCATCGATTATAACAACTTCATATTTTTTTTCGTCAATAGAAGACGCAAGAGCAATCAGCGATAAGGGCATAGTATAGAATACGGCCTTCGGATTATACAAAATTACTTTTTTCCGTTTCAAATCTACTCTTTATCTGGACTTGGCAAGCAAATATAAGGGACTCAGCTTTTCAACTAAATTAGGAAAGTGCTTCATTGCTGCCTCCAGGTCGGTTGCAGCCTGACTGTAATTCCCAAGATTATAATGTGCTATTCCCCTGTTTTCAAGCACAATATAATAAAGCGGATTAACTTCCAGCGCTTTATTGTAGTTAGTAACTGCCCTTTGGAATTCATCTCTATCTAAATACAGATTCCCTAAAAAGTAATAAGCAACAGCATCTTCCGGATTCAATAAAATTGCATTATTAAGATCACTTTCTCCTTCAGGTATCTTTCCCATATTGATAAGGACCTGAGACCTGTATGTGTACGCTGAAGAAAGCTTGTCGTCAATTCTGA
Source organism: Ignavibacteria bacterium (assembly GCA_030835005.1). Lineage (GTDB taxonomy): Bacteria > Bacteroidota > Ignavibacteria > Tepidaquicellales > OLB5 > OLB5. The sequence goes on from JAUQWT010000240.1 coordinate 15,981, forward strand.
TAGCCTTGTCAAGATCGATCAAAGCAAGCGAGTCCTTACCTTCTTTGTAATAAATTATACCCCGCTCCAAATATGCAACTGTATCTATCGGGTTATATTTTATTGCCGCCTCAAAATCTGTAAATGCTTTTGCAGTTTGTCCGGTTTTAGCATATGAAAGCCCTCTCATCTTATAAACAAACGATACATCAAGATCTGTAACTGTGGTGCCAAGTGCTTTCCCAAAGTAAAGAATTGCCTTATGGTGATTACCTGATAATCTATATAGAATTCCCAATCCATAAAAAGCCTGTGAGAAATTCGAGTCGATCTGAACACTTTTCAAAGTGTATTTAAACGCAAGAGCAGTATCTTTACTTGCATAATAAGCGTTCCCAAGCCCCAAAAAATACTTAGCTTTAGTTGAATCAAGTTTAGTTGCGTTTAGATAACTATCAATTGCTTCTGAGTAATTCCCTGAGTTAAATGCTGCATTGCCAAGCGAGTAATTCAGTTCCGGATATGTTGGATCCAGCGCAAGTGCCTGTTCATAATATTTGCTTGCCTTTTCATCATTTCCCATTGCCAGATTAAGATTACCAAGCTCAATATAAACATCAGTATAATCTTTCTTTAGCTCAATTGCTTTTTCAAAATACATCAGGGCAATAGAATAGTTTTTTTGATCTTTGTAATAAGCACCCAATCTGTAGAACATTTGTTCATCTTTATATCCCATTTCATATGCATAATTATAGTCTCTTATTGCAAAGTCGTATTGTTTAAGTTCATAGTAGCAGTTTCCCCTCAAATAGTACCCGGCATCATGTCCTGTAACTACCTGGAGATATAAACTCAGGTACTTCGCGGCTTCTTCGTATTCTTCATTGTTATAAGCTTCAACCCCAAGATTGTAAGCAGTGGTGGTGGAATCATAAGCAAAGGACATTTGCGAAGCAAAAAAGACAATTGAAGTCAAAAGGAGAAATCTAATATTCATTAAATAAATTTTCTTAAATGATTCAAACAAGAAGATACTCTTTCAAACCGTGAACACCGCCTTCCCTTCCGAATCCGCTCTCTTTATATCCGCCAAAAGGTGAAGCGGGATTGAATTTATTATATGTATTTGACCAAATCACGCCTGCTTTAATTTCACTGACCATTTTAAAGATTTTAGAGCCTTTATCTGTCCATATTCCTGCTGATAGTCCGTATGGCGTATTGTTTGCTTTTTCAATTGCTTCCTTCGGCGTGCGAAATGTAAGTACTGAAAGAACCGGGCCGAATATCTCTTCCTGTGCTATACGGTTGGATTGCGCCGTATTTGTAAAAAAAGTCGGGCGGAACCAGAAACCTCTTTCAGGAAGTGTGCACTCAGGCTGAAATATTGTACAGCCCTCATCAATACCGGATTGTACCAATTCTGCTATTTTATTTAACTGCATTTTCGAGTTAATAGCTCCCACGTCTGTATTCTTATCCAGCGGGTCGCCGACTTTAAGAGTTTTCAGTCTTTGTTTGAGTTTTTTAACAACAAGATTTTTAACACTTTCCTGTACAAAAAGTCTTGAACCTGCACAGCAAACATGCCCCTGGTTAAAGTAGATTCCGTTAACTATTCCTTCAACAGCCTGGTCAATTGGTGCATCTTCGAATATGATATTGGCTGCTTTTCCTCCAAGCTCAAGAGTAACTTTCTTATCAGTTCCGGCTATGCTTCTCAGAATAATCTTACCTACTTCGGTCGAACCGGTAAAAGCAATCTTCTTTACTTTTGGGTGGTTAACTATAAAAGAGCCGGTATCACCCGCACCGCTTAAAATATTCACAACACCTTCCGGTAATTCAGCTTCCTGTATAATTTCTGCAAGTTTATAAAGAGTTAACGGAGTAGTCTCTGCAGATTTTATGACAACTGTGTTCCCGCAAGCAAGAGCAGGAGCAATTTTCCATGCAGCCATTAGCAGCGGGAAGTTCCATGGTATGATCTGTCCTACAACTCCAATAGAAGAGCATAGCTTTCCCGGAAATGCATATTGCAGTTTATCAGCC
>JAUQWT010000241.1 GCA_030835005.1 Ignavibacteria bacterium
AGGTCATAGCTATATTTATTCCAAACATTATCAGAATCATTGCTTCTTATTGTAGCGAGTTTTGTCAAAGTTGCAGATGGATCCTGGTCAAAACAAACCCAAACCTGCATAGTATCAATATAATGAGTTAAGTTCAGTTCAAGGATACTATCAGCTGGTGTTCCCAGCAACATCCAGAAGATCAAACTGTCTCCGGTTTGAATTCTTGCACTATCTGTAAAAAGCCAGTCATCGGCAACAGGGTCCCCAGCTCTCCATGGAATTGATATCGATCTGGGTGTAAAGAAGTTTGCTCTTGAACGAACGCCCGCATTTACTCCGGGGAATTGTGAACTCGTATCCCTAACGTGCCAAACTGCAAACGGATAAGTCGGATTAGTACCGTCGTTATCGAAAGCAAGCCAGTTTGAAGGCAAGCTATCAGTATTAAAACCGGCAGTTTCGAAAGTTTCGTTAATCAGGATTCTCTGAGAAAATAGAGCTGGGCTGAGTAAAAACATACACAAAAATGTATAGATGATTTTTTTCATTAATCCTCCACTTAAATTTAAAAATATTGAATGAACACTAACTGAAATTTAACAATTTCTTAGGCAAAAATCCATTGAAAAAAAAAGAATGCATAAAATCATTGATAAATAGATATTTCTATTCACTGCTGCTGATTTGATCCATTAATAAGAATAATAATCCAAATGATAAACACAAATAAGGAAACAATGTAATTTCTTTTTTTCATTGTATCGATATTAAGATATAATTAAGAATCCAGTTGGAAATTCTAATATTGTAATAAACACTTTTTTAAACTAAATTTGAAAATGATTTGAACTTATTTCTGTTATGAAGATCATTACCGGCGGTACGGGATTCATCGGAAGCGCGATATGCTGGCGCTTGAACAAGCTTGGAGCACATGACATTTTGCTGGTTGATACTGATATGGACGGGCTCAAAAAGAAAAATGTTGAAACACTTGATTACGTAGATTTTGTTGATAAAGATACATTCCTAAGGCAGATCCGGAAAGGCTCGATAAACTACAAGGTTGATTCTATCTACCACATGGGCGCCTGCAGTTCCACTACAGAAGACAACATGGACTTCCTTATTGAAAATAATGTTGAATATTCTAAACAGCTTGGCAATTGGTGCTTAAAGAACAACGCCAAGTATATATATGCCTCAAGCGGCGCTACTTATGGTGATGGCTCGCTTGGTTTTGATGACGATCTTGAGACAATCCCGAAGCTTAAGCCCTTAAACAAGTACGGACTGTCGAAGCAGATGTTCGATATGTGGGTAATTGAAAATAATTATCATACCAAGTATGTTGGTCTGAAGTATTTTAATGTATTCGGACCCAATGAAGATCACAAAGGCGATATGCGCAGTATGGTGAATAAGGCTTATTCACAGATCCTAAATACCGGCAAGCTTAAGCTATTTAAATCCTTAAAGCCGGAGTATAAAGATGGTGAGCAAATGCGCGATTTTATTTATATAAAAGATGCAGTTGAGATGACTTTGTTCTTCGATCCGTTTAATGAAGCAGGAAAAAGTGAAACAGGGATCTACAATTTAGGCTCGGGTACAGCATCGACCTGGCTTGAAGCAGCAGGAGCAGTATTCAAAGCAATTGACAAAGAGCCGAATATTGAATACATTGATATGCCGGAAAACATCAGGAACCAGTACCAGTATTACAGCAAAGCTAATATAAATAAGCTAAAAGATGCGGGGTACGAAAACCAGTGCATGAAGCTCGAAGATTCTATTGCCGATTACGTAAAGAACTACCTTATTCCCGGAAAGAATCTGAGTATATAATCTGCTTACTTTGTTTTTTTGAAACGCATCGACTGAGTTGCTGTTAATGAATTCTATACCCGCCCCGCCTCCTTCAGAGCCACCCCTCCCGAAAGGGGAATAAGAGTAAATCATTTTTTATCTAACCGCTTCCCAGACTTTTGATACTGACTTATTCTTCAAAAAAACTGATACTGAGTTTTTCGTCCAGTCAAAAAATACTCTTCTGTAGCCGAACTTCCGGTATCTTCTTGGTGATTCATATACTACCAGATCGTTCAGGAATTTGATCTTACCTTTGCCCAGCTTTCTGATCCTTCTGTACAGATCATAATCCTCACCGGCGGCAAGTGATTCATTATAACCATTCAGCTCTTCAAAAATCTCTTTCTTTACCATTTGGCATTCGCCTCTACCCATTCCCATACCCACAGAATTCAGAACCCTAACGTAGTTATTGTAGAATCCATGGAATAATTTGTCTGAGAGTTTCACTTCTTCAGGGAATACCTGTATCCTGCAGGTAAGGGCTGAGTTTCTTTCATCGCCAAGAACATTCAATGTCGCTTCAAAGAAATCAGAAATATTGTTTACCATTGTATCGGCGTTCAGGAAGTAAAAATATTTCCCTGATGCGCCCTTAGCCCCGGCATTTCTACCAAGCGAGATATTCTGTTTTTCTCCCTTAACAGCGTACACGATCTTATCAGCAAGTTTGCCGGCAAGCTCAAGTGTAGCATCAGTACTTCCGCCATCGGAAATTATTAATTCTATGCTGAATTTCTTTCTGAGATCTTCATTGAATTGGTTCAGGGTCTGAACTATTAATTTTTCTTCGTTCAGCGTGGGAATGATAACACTTATTTGCGGTGCAAGTGACAAGTTGTGCCGAAATGATTGCCGGATGTTTTTTGATTGAATCTAAAACAATAGGAGTGCAAAAGTAATTTACACTCCCTTAAAAATCTTAAAAAGCAAAACTTAGCTTGCAGCCATTTCAGCTAGCATTTTTGCGTAACCCTTTTTCTTGAGGGTTTTGAGTGCGCTGGTGGAGATCCTGAGAGTAACAAACTTGTTTTCTTCTTCTATCCAGATCCTTTTTTTCCTCAGATTAGGCAGCTGTCTTCTTTTTGTTTTGTTGTGAGCGTGGGAAACATGATTTCCCGAAAGCGGCCCCTTGCCTGTTAATTCACATACTTTTGACATTTTCTATCTTACCCTTCGTATGGTTTTAATGATGATTCATAAACTTTCTGCATTCTTACTAAAAACTTCCATGTACCTTTTGAGGTCTTTGTTGATTCAACCAGTTTTACGTTCAGGAGCTTAGTCTCTTTCCCAGTCTCGGGATCGATGATTACATTACCTGATTTTTTCGATAATTTGCTTGCTTTATCAGCAAATGTTTGTTGTTTAGCCATTTTCCTTTTGTATTAAAGCTACAAAAATAAGAGAAAAATACTTAAAAATAAAGTCCGTACCATATCCCTGAAGGAGAGATCCTCACTGCCGGGGCAGGGAAGTGATAAAAATTCAGCAATTTTTTCAATTTTTTCATAAAATCAGATTTTCCGGGTAACTGATTAATATCCCAGTCAAGAGAAATAAACCATTGAGACTGTGCATTTGTGCTTCCGGTAACGTGGCTTGCATTCTGAAGGCTCATTCCCAAAGCAAAGGCCAGAAATTTCGGGTAGAATTTACCATTGGTAATGGATTTTGGCAATACTATCATCGGATTAACGCTTACCCAGAAAGTCATGTTAGTGTAGTCGTCAAGCAAGTCGTCGCCGCTTGAAGTTTTCTTTTTAATCCATTCCGGCTTAAAGCTCCATTTGAAATTAATGTGCCTGAAGGGCTTAACTTCATTCTGTAAAAAGGGGTATAGTGCGCCGGCAATATTTGCTCCCATATCAACCCAGTCAAAACCCCAGTTAGGCGCGAAGCCGTCATTGATCTCAATATATGTTTCATATGCCATTGAAGTGATGGCGCCGTATAATAATGATTTGGATGGCGATACTCCTGCCCATTCAAAACCGGTCGCAGTAAGCACAGTAAACACATTCGCAGTATAAATATGAGAGGCTTTATCCATATTTCTTGCATAAAAGCCGTCTTCAGCATATTTAAAAAAATGCCTTTTATCTTTCCACCACGTATTTGAATAATAAATATGAAGCCCTGTAAACACTCCTGCGCCAGCAACTCCAAGAGCAGTCATGCGCCATGGATTGACTTTATACTCTTTTCTTTTTTTAGTCACGCCTGGTTTGCTCAAGAAACCACCGGAGGGCATTGGATTAACAAATTTGTACTCATTAGTTTCAAGACTAATCAGCATAGATTTCTTTTCTTTCAGCTTCAGCTTGATCCTGAAATCAGTAACAGGCTCTCCAGCTTTAACTATTGAGGCCAAGAGCGCAAGTATGAATAATGAAAAAACGAAATGTATAAATTTTATTTTCATCAAAAATTCACTGAATATGTTACGCCGTCTTTATTGAATTTCAATACAGGCAGCGGAAGGAAACGGAAATGGTTCAAAACATTTTTCAGCCAAAGCATGAACTTACTGTTCCCCGGAAGGATCCGTTCCCAGTTCAGGTCAAGCCCAAAATAATAATCAGCATACCGGTTTTCAAGGTCAGTATAATTATTTACTCCGTAACCTGCTGCAATATTAAGGTAATCAGGCCAAAACTTCCTGGCTTTCTTAGGCAGTACATCCCACAGATTAAAAGAAACCCACCCTGTCTGCCCGTTGTAATCATCCAAAAAGGCGCCGTGTTTTTTGCCGCTTATGATCTCTTCGGAAGGGTAGTAGCTCCACTTCAGGTTAACGCTTCTAAGCGGTTTCCAGTAG
>JAUQWT010000242.1 GCA_030835005.1 Ignavibacteria bacterium
CAGCAAAATTGCAACAGGTGCAAACCAGCCAAGGCTGTACTACAGAATAAATGGAGGTTCTTTCAACTTCCTGAATGCATCAACTATAGCTGCTGATACTTTCAAATTTACAATTCCGCTTCAAACTGTGGGTACAACCATTGACTATTATTTTGCAGCTCAGGATACTGCTTCTATTCCCAACATAATTACATTGCCTGCAGGCGGCTCTGGGGTGAACCCGCCGGGTACAACGGCACCCGCAACATTCTTTACGTACAGGGTCGGTAAATATAAATTCATATCCAGCTTAACTACACCCAAAGTATGTACAAATAATTCGTTTATTTACGATACTATAACGATAAGCGGTGTTACGGGTGTTGTTACCGATGTTGATGTAAGAGTTAATATCTCAAACAGGGATGACCAGGATGTTGATCTATTTCTGTTAAGAACAGTCGGGCAGAGTGAACTTACAACAGATAACGGCGGCTCCGGCGACAGCTACGTAAATACGATATTTGATGATGAGGCTGCAACAGCAATAACAGGGGGAACTGTGCCATTTACCGGAAGATTCCGCCCTGAAACTGTATTGAACGTATTTGATGGACAAACTGTAAACGGAGAGTGGATAATCAGATATACCGATGACGCTTCAACAGGATTCAACAGCTCGCTTGACAGCTGGACACTTGAAATTACTTATGACGTGACAGTAGGTATTAATCACACTTTAACCATTCCTTCTGTCTATTCATTATCTCAAAACTATCCTAATCCGTTTAATCCAACTACTGTTATAACATATGGATTACCTAAAAACAGCTTTGTGAATCTTACCTTGTTTGATGTGACCGGCAAGGAAGTAAGTGTGCTTGTTAATGAATTGCAGCAAGCAGGAATGTATGATTATACTTTATCGCTTAGCAGCCTTAATTTAAGCTCTGGGGTATATTTCTATAAACTTACAGCTGGTGATTATACTGATGTGAAAAAAATGGTTCTTGTAAAGTAGTATATAGAACATATTTATGACAACAAAAGGAGCCCAAAAAGCTCCTTTTGTTTTATCCTGTCATAAGAACTGAAAAACGGACAAATTAATCTGCAATAACGCTGCCCCAGATATGGCGCGACAGGTCTACTCTTTTGGTTTGATTTGTTTTCATTATTGTTCTCCTCTCTTTATTCTTCACAAAGATATTTCTAAAACTTAAGCATGACAAAGAGAGTTTTATCTCAAACTAATCACTTCAAAATCTATAAGAAGCAATAAAAATGTTGAATTTTATTCAATTTTTTAGGATTTTGCATCTTTCAAACTAACACTAAATCCGGCATGATAAACTCCAAACTCATAAATGTTTTGCGCACTTTTTCTAAAAGTGAGATGAAGGAGTTCGAAAAATTTGCTGCGTCGCCGTATTTTAACAAGGGCAGGAATTACCTACCTTTCCTGAAACAAATAACAAAGTTTTACCCTAAATTTGATAATACAAGGCTTACACCTGAGTTTTTATATTCAAAACTCTACCCCGGCAAAAGTTTTAACAAACAGATAATCTGGAATCTGACTTCAACAATGATGAATATGGTTGAAGATTACCTCGCGATTTCTTCAGCCCGGAAAAACAAATTCAACAGGCTAAAATCCATTGCTGAAGAGTATTCCAATAGGAGGCTTGTTGGATATTATCTCAAGACACTTAATGAAATGAGCAAAATCACCGATCACGGAGGAATTGATAAGGATTATTTCCGGCGGAAGGCAGAGGCGGAAAACGAAATGGTAAAGTTTCACCAGATGGAAGATAAGCAGCATCTCTTGTGCCAAAATGTATTGGAAGAGGGGAAATGGCGCATACTTTATTTCCTTCAGGATTTTGAGCGAACAATATGCGATCTTAGCTCAAATGCATTCATGTATAATGCAGCATATGATATAAACATTCCCGCAGAATTTGCCAAATGCCTTGACCTGAAAAGACTGATCAATTATGCCCATGAAAAGAATTATCAATATGTTTGGCTTCTTGAGATCTTCTATTCTTCAATCATGACGGTTATGGAAAGAAGTAACACTAAACATTACTTCCGGCTGAAAGAGTTATATGAAGAAAACCGTCATCATTTTACTGATTATGAAAAGAACAAAGTTCTCACAACTCTTTCTAACTACTGCAGTCTTAGAATTAACGATGGTGACGATTCTTTCCGCAGAGAACTATTTGAAATTGGCAAAATAGAACTGAAGGAAAATCTTGCATTTCCTGAGAAGTCATCTTCAAAAATTACATTTATACAAATTCTGAGGAATGCGGTATTTTTTAACGAAATCGAATGGGCTAAAAATTTTGTTGAAGAAAATATACATAAGCTTAAGGCTTCGCATCAGAAATCAATGTATGCCCTGGCAAATGCATTTATTTATTTCAGGCTGAAAGATCACGAAAAAGTACTTGAAAACCTGAACCGCGTGAAGTTTATCGATGTTAGGGATAAATTGAATGTGAAATCATTGCTGCTCAGAACATATTTTGAAATGCGAGATATCAATTCGCTGATGTATCAAATAGATTCCACGCGCCACTTCCTGAACAGCAATCCTTCGATAAGTGAAGAATCAAAAAGGAATTTTCTTCAGTTTACGTTGTTTGTGAACAGGCTCATGACGAAACTTGATGATTGTGTTAAGCTCGATCTTGAGCTTTTCAGAAAAGAAATTGAATCTGAAAAGACGTTGATAAACAAAAGTTGGTTTTACGAGCAAATAGACATTATGAAAAAAGGAGCTAAATAGCTCCTTTTTTCATTTAATACCCTTGACCACAAAAATCTTTATTGTTTTTGTAGTCTTTAATTGAACATTTTTTACTTCACAAGTACCATTTTCTTCACATCGCTAAAATCTCCTGCAGAGATCTTGTAGAAATACGCACCGCTGGAAAGGTTCGACGCGTTGAAATCCAGTTTGTATGACCCTGCTGAAAGTTCGCTATTAACAAGTTCCGCAATTTGCCTTCCAAGAACATCAAACACAGTCAACTTCACAAGTGTTTTCTTAGGTATGCTGAAATTGATGCTGGTGGCCGGATTGAACGGATTAGGATAATTCTGCTGCAGCGAAAAACTTTCCGGAATTTCAGAATTAATGGGTTCTATCCCGATTACTCCATGTAATCTAGTGAGGATCCAGTAAACTACCTGTGATTGTGTTGTACCGTTATCGTAATTGATAGTATTGTAACCATAATTCGGGAAGAAATTCCATGCTTCCTGCGGATAAGCTATCGCCTGTATTGCCATGCAAATGGTCGTCCACTGCCAGATTGCCGGATTTGTATTGCCTGCATTAAATGCAGCGCTTCCGCGCAAGCCGTAAGCTGCATAATCGAATATATCCCTTGAATAATCTGTACCCCATAATTGTTCTGTAACAGGTGATACAGGTATAGTATGAATTCCAAAAACAGTATATGGAGTTGTTCCGAAAAATGTCTTGCCGTCAAGTGCAGAACTGAATAAATTTGTGACAATATGCATCTTATTCGTATATACGGGGTGATAAATCGGATTAGTCTGCGGCAAGACTATATGATAATACTTCTTAGTTGCTCTTATTTCCTGCGCCAAAGCCAGTGCGCCAAGGCTTCTTATATTATCAATATTCATGGCGGCGCCAAAGAGATACATCCCGTACCATGCATTGATAGATTCGCTTGAGCTCTCCTGGTTCTTACCGTCACCAAAAGGAACCAGTCCGTTTGCCCAAGAATGCCCTTCAAACCAGTCTTTATATCTCATCAAACCATAATGACCGTCACTCCTGCTTGGGTTTGCAATATCGCGAATGAGATCGTTCACTCTGTTAAGATAGTAATTACTGTTTGCTGTGAACCATGCTGGGTCTTTCTTGGCAATTATTGCTGCAGCGTGAATTGCATAACCGTAGTGAAAATGGTGATCATTATAGATAGCGCTTCCGTAGCTGAAGCAGCAGCCCACATTTAAGCTATCCCAACCAAGAGAAGAGATAAGCCCACCGTATTTAGTATCGTAGAAAACCGAATCCCACGCACCCGGCCCGTGAGCTGGATTGAGTGTATGCCCGCCATTAAGGAAATGCCCCAAATAAAGTTTAAGGGTATCTCTCATACGATTCGAAAGCGGAAGCATTGCAGCGTAACGGGAATTGTCTCTTTCATACAATTCATCAGCAATAACTGCTACTCTGCCGATCCTCTGGAAATTCTTTCCCATTCCGTAAATATCTGCATCAAGCCAGTTACGTTTGAAGTAATTGTTGAAATCATTATTTACGTATACCTGCAGTGTATCACACCATTGAAGCGGAACATTTGCAAGCTTGCCGTACTTTGGATAGAATGTATAATCAGGCATCGAATTCTCAGTCATATTCCAAGTCTTCTGGCGCACTTCTTTCATATCGCCTTTTAGCACTGCATATTTTAAAACATCTGTGGTGGGATTAGAAAGCATGTCAAGATGATGCGGTAAAGCCATCATAAGAAGCGAGTCACTTCCGCCAAGGGAGCCCTCGTTATATCGGGTAAAATTAAACTGCATCGAAGCATTAGGT
>JAUQWT010000243.1 GCA_030835005.1 Ignavibacteria bacterium
TAATACACAGTTAAGTTATAGGTTCTGCTTTGCTTCACAATGATATCTCCTTCTTTGACATAATTTAAAGTAATTATTGTTTTGCCCTTTTTCAACCCTTTAATTTTAATTACCTCTGTCGTCATGCCGGAATTATTCTCCACGCTAATATATTCTTTTCCGGCATATTCTGCAATATCCGGATCACTTATATCTGAAACTATCCAGTTGTAGCCTTTACCTGAATCGGCCTGCATTCTTATGACAACTTCTTCATTCAGCTTAACAAGGATACTGGTGCCCCGATAGTCTTTATAACCGGCGCAGCTGATGATGAAAACCGAGAACAACAGAACTACTGAAGCAACTATTTTATTTTTCATTTACCTTCATAAACTTAATATCCTAACGCTAAACCGTATCCTCTTCTATCGGAATGTCCGTAATACTTGTGATTCTTCCAGTCAATCAATATGCCTTCAACTCTGCCGAAATCTCCGACCGGTTTCATATCATGACCTTTTTCCCTGAGCTTCGCCATAACTTCCTCATCAATTGAACCCTGTTCGTACTGTATATATTCAGGCAGCCATTGGTGATGGTATCTAGGCTTATCAATGGCAGAATCCAGAGACATATTGAAATCTATTACATTAACTATTGCCTGGAATACTGATGTAATGATCTTGCCTCCTCCCGGGGAGCCTATTACCATAAACGGAGCATTGTCTTTCAGTATGATCGTAGGGGTCATGGAGCTCAGCATTCGTTTTCCCGGAACAATTGCATTAGCTTCATTCCCTATAAGGCCAAACATATTAGGTTCACCCGGCTTTGATGCAAAGTCGTCCATCTCATCATTAAGCAGAAATCCTGCTCCATCAACAACTACTCCTGAACCGTATGTATTATTAAGCGTTGTTGTAACGCTTACCATATTTCCGTCTTTATCTATTATTGAATAATGCGTTGTCTGATCTGATTCCTTTGTAAATACTCCGGGCTTGATCTCTCCGGCTGGAGTTGAATTGTTTTCGATCTGATTTCTTCTTTCTGCCGAATACTTCTTGTCAAACAGCTCGCCCTCAGGTACCTTCCAGAAGTCAGGGTCGCCCAAATGCTCGCTTCTATCCGCATAAACTCTTTTCATACTTTCAACTATTGTGTGTACATAATTCGAGTGATCCTTAATGCCGTAATAGACTGAGCTTCTGTCCGGGATCTTGTCATTTTCAATCATATTTAGCAATTGAATAAGAGCAATTCCCCCGCTGCTTGGCGGCCCCATAGAATATACATCATAACCTTTGTAAGTAGTGTGAACCGGAGGTCTCTCAACTGCATTGTAGCTCAAAAGATCTTCCCGGGTTATCAACCCCGCGTTTGATTTCATTTCACTCTCAATCAACTCAGCTGTGATACCGGAATAAAATCCATCCTTGCCATGAATGCTGATCAGCTTAAGCGTATTTGCAAGGTCTTTCTGAATAAACATTTCGCCTGCTGAATACTTCAGCCCGTTCTTTGTAAATACTTTTCTGCTTGAAGGGAATTTATTGAATAACTCATAATTAGAGTTTAGTGATTCAGCCAGTCTGTCTTCCATTTCAAAGCCATCTTCAGCAAGCTTTATTGCAGGACTAAGTACATCTTCACGTTTCATTGAACCGAATTTTTCTAAGGCAAAGAGTAGTCCTGCAACTGCACCAGGCACGCCTGCCGATAGATGCCCGACCTGGCTTTTATCCGGAAGGAAATTTCCTTTATCATCAAGAAACATATTTCTGGTTGAAAGTGCCGGCGCCTTTTCGCGGTAATCAATAGTAGTAATTACATCTTTGAATTTGATCACCATGAATCCACCGCCACCCAGGTTGCCTGCCTGTGGATATGTAACGGCAAGCGTGAATCCCATTGCTACGGCAGCATCAACTGCATTGCCGCCTTTGGTTAGAATATCAATCCCCACTTGTGATGCAACCTTGCTTGCGGATGACACCATTCCGCTGGTACCGGTAACATCAGATCTGAAATTTATACTCTCTTTATCTTTCTGTATTGAACTTTTTAAGGGATCGTTAAACGAGGAGGCATAGTAAAGGAATAAGAGAATCAAAGGAATCATTATTAAAATGCTCAGATTCTTTTTTAACATTTAAAATAGTCTTAAGCGAATTCCGTCTTTTTCTATTTTCTTAACCAGTTTATTTATACTCAAAAGCGCTTTGTTGATATTTTCATAAATATCATCTTCACTCAGCAATTTGCCCACAGTTGAGTTGGAATCACTTGCGTTAAGTACAAGTGAGTTCAGATTTATGGTAAGTGAATCCAGCCTGCCTGTTAGTATCCTTACATCCTGCATGGTTTCCTTTAACTCAGGCTTGGTATCGGTAACAGTATTATCAATGTTTGCTGCAATGTTGTTTAACTTTGCTGTTAAAGAATTAATGCTGCTTCTGGTATCTGCAAGCATCAGATTCAGGTTTCTGGATGCTACGTTAAAATTACTTGCTGCACCTTTGATATTTGATTTCAAGCCGTCATCACCCACAATATCATTAACATGTTCAATAGTAACAGTCATTTTTGTCATTGCAGTATCAAGCTTATGGGTTATAAGCTTCACATCATCACCTATCTCGGTCATAGTACCTATCAGCCCCACAATATCATTTGTCTTTGCTCCAACAAGCGGCTTTGTAATATCTGCATTTTCTTTTGATGAACCCGGTTTCACATAGATCTGCTTACCGCTCATAAGTTCTATCATAGAAACAGATACTTCATAATCTTTCCTTAAAGTAACTTCTTTAGAAAGTGAAAATTCAACTTTTACAGAATCACCCGGAGCGAGGTTGATACTGATTATCTTTCCCTTAACTACTCCGTTAACGCTAACAGGATCCCCTTCCTTCAAGCCGTTTACATCTGGGAAGTATACGGTCAGGTCGTTGGTCTCCAATCCGAATTTTAAATCTTTCAAAAACGCAACTCCCCACAAAAGCAAGATTATTGAAACCAGTACGGTGAATCCGACTTTTACGAGAGTCTTTTTATCCTTATCCATTTTTATTTCGAAAAATCGACTATTTTATATTTTAGTTTCCCGGCAGGAACAATGATCTCAACCTCTTCATTTTTCTTCTTGCCAAGAAGGGATTTACCGATCGGCGAAGTAACAGAAATTTTGTCCTGATCCAGATCAGCTTCTTCAGGAGAAACAAGCTTATAACAAAACTCCTCCTTCGTTTTCATATCCTTTAACTTAACGTTATGCAGGATATAGATCTTGTCATTTGGCAGATCATCCGGAGAAATGATCTTAACCCGCGAAAGTGTCTCTTCATACCGGGCAATTCTCATTTCAAGCTGCTCCTGCTGATGCTTGGCCGCATCATACTCTGCATTTTCGCTAAGATCGCCGTGAGCTCTTGCGTCTGCAATTTTTTCAGCAATATCTTTCCTGCCTCTTAATTTCAGTTCGTTAAGTTCAGTTTCAAGCTCATGCAGCCTGTCTTTAGTTAAATATACAAAACTCTTGTTGTTTGATTCCATATTAAATTAATTCTCCTGATTTTTATTGATCAACAGCAGGTGACCCAGTTTATCGCGTTTTGTTTTTAAATATCTTTCGTTATTTGTATTTGAAGGTATCTCTATGGGCATTCTCTTCACAATTTCAAGACCATACCCTTTTAATCCAACAACCTTTTTGGGATTATTTGTAAGCAAAATAATTTTTCTGACTCCAAGGCTTCTAAGTATCTGTGCGCCAATACCGTAATCTCTTAAATCAGCTTTAAATCCAAGCGCTTCATTAGCCTCAACAGTATCCTTGCCTTCTTCCTGAAGCTTATAAGCTTTCAGTTTGTTTGCCAGCCCGATGCCTCTGCCTTCCTGTCTCATGTAAAGAACGATCCCGTTTTTTTCGTGCTCGATTATCTTGAGAGACTTCACTAACTGGTCGCGGCAATCACATTTAAGCGAGCCAAGTATATCACCTGTCAAACATTCTGAGTGAACACGAACAATTATCGGTTTATCAGGCTTGATCTCGCCTTTGATGAGTGCAAGATGCTCTTTGCCGTCAAGTATATTTCTGAACATATGCAGCCTGAAAGTACCGTGCCTTGTTGGCAAATTGACATCAACTACTTTTTCTATTAAAACTTCCCTTTCAAGCCTGTAATTGATAAGGTCTTTAATAGTGATGATCTTCAGCTTAAGCTTCTTTGCGATCTCCATAAGTTTCGGAACCCGAGCCATATTTCCGTCTTCTTTGATGATCTCGCAAAGCACTCCTGCGGGAAAATGCCCAGCCATTCGGGCCAGGTCAACAGCCGCCTCCGTATGTCCGGCTCTTCTGAGTACTCCGCCCGGAAACGCTCTGAGCGGGAAAACGTGCCCGGGCCTGCCAAGGTCATCGGGTTTAGTCTTCTTATTAACAAGCGAAAGTATGGTTCTGTTCCTGTCTGAGGCAGAAATTCCGGTTGACGTACCGTGCTTGAAATCTACACTTATTGTAAACGCTGTCTGGTGCAATGCAGTGTTCACATTTGTCATCATATTAAGCTTAAGTTCCTTAAGCCTTTCATCTTCCATCGGAACGCAGATAACACCGCTTGTGTATTTAATAAGCAAATTCACAAGCTCCGGGGTTGATTTCTCGGCAGAATAGATCAGATCGCCTTCATTTTCACGGTCTTCATCATCCACAACAATTACGCACTTGCCCTTTTTGAAATCCGCGATAGCAGATTCAATAGTATTGAATTTATATTCAGTCTTCCTGGGTTTCATAAAATAAAATGTGGCGGTATTGATTCGCCACTTGATTTATCCTGTAAATTCTTAGTACAGGATTAGATACTTAGTTTTTCTTAACGGACTGGTCGGTCAACCCAACGATGGTTGCAATTGCTGCTTTATCCATCTTCACTTTAACGTTATCCGCTATCTTAACCAGCACAGCCGAGTCTTCGAGACCTTCAACAGTTCCGTGTATTCCCCCGGAGGTGATGATCTTATCACCTTTTTTTACGCCTTCAAGAAGTTTTGCTCTTTCTTTCTGGCGTTTTTGCTGCGGTCTTAAGATGAGGAAATAGAAAACAACTATAATAAGCAAGAACGGGAGCAACGAGCTTATCATGCTTGTCATTCCGTCTCCGCCCTGCTGCAAAATAAAAAATAAATATGTCAATTAATTATACCTTCCTTATTCTGTTATTAAATCACCTTTGGTGGTCTATTTTGTACTTTGATTATACTTTTCCAAAAACTCTTTTTTGAATTCAGTGAACCTGTTTTCAATTATTGAATTACGGGCACTCTCCGCTATGTTCAGATAAAACCTTAGATTATGGATCGTTGCAAGCTGTGCTGCCAGCATTTCATCTGCCATGAACAAATGCCTCAAATACGAAACCGAAAAGTTCTTTGACGTGTAGCTTTCAACTTCTTCATCAGGTGAATTGAAATTGAACTTGTTTTCAAGATTTTTCAGCCTCAGTTTTCCTTTTGAAGTGAACAATGTTCCATTCCTGGCATTACGTGTTGGCATAACACAATCAAACATATCAACTCCGCGTTCTATGGAATTCAACAAATCTTCGGGAGTCCCAACACCCATCAAATATCTCGGCTTATCCTTCGGCATAAATTCAGTTGTGTACTCAGTAATATCATACATAACTTCATTTTCTTCACCAACTGCAAGTCCGCCGATCGCATAACCGTCAAAATCCAATTCTCCTAGTGATCCTGCAGACTCTTTGCGCAGATCCTTATAAGTAGAACCCTGAATAATACCGAACTGAAACTGCTGGTGTCCATACAAACTTTCAGTCTTCAAAAACTCGTCCCTGCTTCGCTTAGCCCATTTAGAAGTCAGCTCAATAGATTCTTTAACTTTTGAATGCTCTGAAGGATTCTCCAGGCATTCATCAAGCACCATTATGATATCTGAACCGATCGTTCTTTGAATATTTACAACTTTTTCTGGTGTGAAAAAATGAGAGCTGCCGTCTAAGTGTGACTTGAATTCGGCGCCATCTTCAGAAACTTTCCTTAATGCCGATAAACTAAAAACCTGAAACCCGCCGCTGTCTGTCAAAATCGGCTTGTTCCAGTTCATAAATTTATGAAGCCCTCCTGCCTGCCCAATAACATCTAATCCCGGCCTGAGATATAAGTGATAAGTGTTTCCCAGAATTATCTTTGCGCCGATCTCTTCAAGCTCACGCTGTTCAATAGCCTTCACAGTTGCCTGTGTGCCTACGGGCATAAAAATAGGAGTCTGGAAAGTACCGTGTGAGGTAGTAATTTCACAAACTCTTGCTTTACAGCTTTTATCTTGAGAAAGAACCTTAAAGAACATATACATCTGCCCTTAATAGTACAAAAATACTCAATTTTATTAAGATAATCAATCGAATTTGGCTAAATATGTGGTTAAGAATAAGCAAATGCGGCACTTTTTAAACATATATCCTCACACCGGATCTTTACGATATTCTGCAATAGAAAGTGCATTCCCGAAAGGGTTCTCAAATTTCAAGAATTTATGAAAAACCGGGAAGTTCAAGTTCCATACTGCCTGTTTCTACCGAATAGAATATATCTGCTTCTGAGAAAATATTTTATTACAAATACTGCTATAATTACTCCGAACGCATCTGCAGCCCAGTCCTGTAGTTCAGAAGAACGGTTTGGGACAAAATACTGGTGAATTTCATCTGATGCACCGTAAAGTATGCAGATTATTGATGTCCAAAGCAGTGGACTTATCGTTAAGAAATTCTGCTTATCTGAATGAACCAGAGATATGTAACATAAAAATGCAAGGAGTCCGTATACTCCCATGTGAACGATCTTATCAGCGCTAAAGAACTCAACCTTAGGCAAATCAATTGCCGGAAAACTTGACTGGATAAAAATAATAAGCAGCCATGCAGCAAA
>JAUQWT010000244.1 GCA_030835005.1 Ignavibacteria bacterium
CCGCTTGACAAGTTCGATCCATCGAATTCGAATTCATACGAGCCGGGTCTGAGTGTTCCGGTATATAATGTCCTTAGTTCTCTGCCGTTTATATCGATTATTTTAATCGACAAATCATCGCTAATACTTGATGGTATATCAAACTTAACTTTTGTCACAGGATTAAATGGATTCGGATAATTCTGATGAAGCCTGAAATTCTCCGGTACTTCGCTGCCAATCTGCTGAATACCGATTGGATCAATTACTTCAAAGTTAAGCATCATGCCGTCGTCTTCGTGTTCAAGATTATGACAATGGAAGAGGTAAATTCCTTTATAATCTGTAAATTTGACCAACACTCTGACTGTCTCTGCCGGATTGAGATTAATCGTATCTTTCCATCCTTTATCTGCCGGAGGAAGATTCGTATTCCCGTTGCGCGAATATACCTGCCATTGCAGACCATGAGCATGCATAGGATGAAAATCAGCGGTTTGATTTATGATCTTCCATTCTTCAAGCGAACCTAGTGGGACCTCCCAGTCAATCCTGTTGATATCAAATGTTAACCCATTAATCTTGTGCATCGGATGTGTGCCTGACGACGTAAGAGTAAAAGTGCGTGTGTTCACAATATCGTTGATGCTATAATATGTAATGGGATTAAACGCTGCCGGTACTGTGCCACCTGAAGTATTGTTATTTGTAATATCAAATCTGATTATATCCAGAGCAATTCCTTGTTTGTAAGGCAGTGTGCCTGAATGAGAAAACGCAATTGACCTAAGTGTTACGTACTGACCTATTGAGTTCGATGAAAAATCAACAAGTATGTCAGTTCTTTCACCTGGAGCAAGACTCAATTGAGTTGCCTGGACCGGTGAGTCTTTCAATCCGCCATCAGTGCCAATTACATGAAAAGACCTACCATCAGAAAATTCAATCTTATAGACCCTTGCATTTGAACCATTTAGTAATCTGAAACGATATAGAGTTCTTCCTACTTCAAAAAATGCATTTGGTGTTCCATTCACAAGAACCGTATCTCCCAAATAGCCGAACATTTGTTCATTGTTTCCGGGCGTGTAAGTAAATTGAGGAGCGTCAGCAGTCCTTCTATCCTGAATACATAGTGGAATATCATAACTCCCGGAAGGCATATTAAAATTCTCAGAGGGATCAGTAACAATAAAGAATCCTGCAAATCCTTTGTAAACCTGTTTAGCAGTTATCATATCACCATGCGAGTGATAAAAATAAGTACCTGCCCTGTTAATGACAGGGAAAGTATAAGTCTTAGAACCACCGAATGGAACAGCATCTTTTGGATGTCCATCCATAATTTCAGGTACAGATAAACCATGCCAGTGTAGGGTAGTTGGTTCGTTTACATTATTTACAAAATTCGCAGTGAAGGTTTGCCCTTTTTGTATAACAACAGAGGGCCCCGGGTATGATCCATTAACAGCAATTACTTGTGTGGTCATTGCAGGAAGCGGCCAAACTTGAAAGTTTGATTCTGCAAGCGTCATCGTTCCTCCATTAGTAAAAACGGGAGGAAACCGAAGCGGATTACCCACAAGTTCGGTAAGTATTGCATTTCCTTTATCATTTGCAAAGAATTGTAGAGGTTTGGGAAGCGTTAAGATGACCCCGGCTTGTAAAGCCCTTAACAGCATTTCGCGTCTATTCATGAATCTCTCCGGAAGTATTAATAATTACCACAAATTTACAGAATATTGGCTAAAACATCAAACGATTTGTAATCTCTAAATCAACAATATTTAGATAAGAAACGTTATGTACTACTTGATTTTTTGATTCTCATGAATATGTTCTTAACTACATCTAAATTGTCCCTATTCACAAGCACGAGTATTGTATCACCCGACTCAAGCGCAGTGCTGCCGCTCGGCACAACATAATCATTATCACGGTAAATTACTGTAACCAGGCTTTCTGACGGCAGCCTTAATTCGGCTAATGTTTTACCAACAACCACCGAGTTATCAGGAATGATAAGATCCAAGAGGTCATTATTTGTCTTAACAGAATCGGTCATTTCGATCGGGATGTGCTTTTCCGAAACATCTTTTCCCCTTACGCGGAAAAATCTCGCCGCAAGCGGGATTGACCATCCTTGTATCAAAGCAGATGTAAGTGTGATAAAAAAAACAAGATTGAAAATATAGTGACCAATTTCAAGACCTGCAGTCAGAGGGAACGTTGCAAGAATAATTGGGACTGCACCCCTAAGCCCTACCCAAGATACGAACCCTTTTTCACGAAGCTTCAAACCTGATCTCACCAAAGAAATGAACACACCAACCGGCCTTGCAAGGAATATAAGAACAGCTGAAAGGATTAATCCGATACCAATTATATTGTACAACTGTGAAGGATAAACAAGCAAACCCAAAGTTAAGAACATTAGAATCTGTCCGAGCAGCGCAAGGCCATCAAAAAACCTGATGAGTGATTTTTTTTGTATGAATTCGCTGTTACCAAGCACTACTGCGCAGATGTAGACTGCCAGGATACCGCTTGCATGCAAAGATGCTGCGGCAGCATATACAAATGTTGCGGAAGCAATTGCAAATACAGGATAGAGGCTTGGGTAAGAGAATTTGAACTTATTAAAAGCAAATGCCAGTACGTGTCCTGAGCCGTAACCAATGATTGCCCCCAAACCCAACTGCATAACCAGAAACAAAAAAGTCTTTAGAAATGAGACATCCTCTGACTGCAGAACCTGGATAAGGATAATTGTGAGTATAATTGCCGTAGGATCATTGCTTCCTGACTCGAGCTCAAGCAAGGGCTTCATCTTCCCTTTTAAGCTCGTTCCTCTTGCTCTTAATGAAGAAAACACAGCAGCAGCATCTGTTGAGGAAATTATTGCTCCGATCAGAAATCCTTCGATCAGAGTTAAACCAAGAAAATAGTGAATGAACAATCCCATTACAATTGTTGTTACCAATACACCAATTGTAGATAAGCTGAATGCGCTCCACATAATTGGCTTTACTTCTCTCCACTTAGTTTCAAGTCCACCTGAAAATAATATGAATACCAAAGCAACCATTCCAACATACTGTGCAACGTAAACGCTGTCAAAATAAATTTTACCCGGCCCGTCAGAACCTGCAAGCATGCCGACTGCAAGGAAGAGGACAAGCGAGGGCAGCCCAAGATTTTCGGAAAGTTTAGATATAGATATACTGATCAGAATCAGTATGGAAATAACCAGAAGTATATATTCAAATGCTATCAATTAAGGAATTTAGTTATTAATGATTTGATATTAAATGAAATTGATGTGAAATGAATAAACAAAACGGGCTCTTCGAAGAAGTACTTCGTTAAAACCCGTCTTTGAAATTATAAAAAATCTTAGGAAATCTTAGTCCGCGATATTATCAGGTTTCTTTGCCGTGGCAATTTTTATACTTCTTGCCGCTGCCACAGGGACAGGGATCATTTCTGCCAACTTTGGGCCCAACTTTGATAGGGATTTTCTTTGTATTATCACCAGGCTGGTTCTGCAAGTTATCGGATTGTTCCGGAGTCATTTTGAGTCCCGCTCCATCTGCACTTGCTTTACTGGTAGTCATTCTTTGTGGAAGTCTTTGTCTTTGCTGCGGCACGGCTACCTGTTTTTCCTGCGTAGTAAACTTAAACACAAAGTTGATAACATCTTTGCTAATATCTTCAAGCATCTGAACAAATAGTCCGAAGCCATCCTTTTTATATTCAATTAAAGGATCTTTCTGTCCATAAGCCCGGAAATTTATACCCTCTTTAAGGTCATCCATTTCGCGGAGGTGCTCTTTCCACTTATCGTCAATTACAGTAAGCATGGCAAAACGCTCGATCTGAGCGATCAAGTCAATTCCGTATTTTTCTTCTTTTCGTTTATAATTTTCGTGAACCAGATTTATGATATACTCTTCAAGCCCTTTTTCACCTAGTGTCTGGAATTTCTCGGGAGTAAGTTCCATTAGTACCATGAATGTTCTTTGAATCTCATCGCGCAAACCATTATAATCAGCTTCGGGGTAATATTTAGCAACAGTACTTTCTACATAACTCTTTGCCATGTCAAAGATCTCATCTTTAATACGCTCGCCCATCAACGCCTGCCTTCTTCTATCGTAGATAACCTCGCGCTGCTGGTTCATTACGTTATCATACTCAAGCAACCTTTTGCGAATGCCAAAGTTGTTTTCTTCAACTTTTTTCTGAGCACGCTCAACAGAGCTTGTTATCATAGAATGCTCTATTGCCTCACCTTCTTCAATGCCAAGTTTTTCCATTACACGCGAAATTCTTTCGCTGCCGAAAAGCCTCATCAGGTCATCTTCAAGAGAGAGGAAGAATTTAGAACTACCTGGATCGCCCTGCCTGCCTGCACGTCCCCTGAGTTGCCTATCTATACGGCGTGCTTCATGACGCTCTGTACCTATAATATGTAATCCACCAAGATTTGCGACACCGGGTCCCAATTTAATATCAGTACCGCGGCCCGCCATGTTAGTTGCAATTGTAACTGCTCCTTTAAGTCCTGCATTCTGAATAATTTGTGCTTCACGTTGATGCTGCTTTGCATTCAGCACTTCATGAGGTACTGCCTTGCGCTTCAGCATTCTTGAAAGTGTTTCTGAAACCTCTACAGAAGTTGTACCTACAAGAACCGGCCTTCCTATGCCTCTCATTTTTTCAATTTCACCGATAACTGCATTGTACTTTTCGCGTTTGGTTTTGTAGACAACATCATTTACATCGTCCCGGATACAATCTTTATTAGTTGGGATAACAACTACATCAAGCTTGTAGATATCAAGGAACTCACCCGCTTCTGTTTCAGCAGTTCCGGTCATACCAGCAAGCTTTTTATACAAGCGGAAGTAATTCTGCAGAGTGATAGTAGCAAGTGTCTGTGTATCTTTTTCAACATGTACTCCTTCTTTAGCTTCTATAGCCTGATGCAGCCCTTCTGAATATCTTCTGCCGGGAAGAACACGGCCTGTAAATTCATCAACAATCATGATCTTATTATCCTGAATAACATATTCAACATCATTTTCATACAGCGCATATGCACGGAGTAACTGCTGTACCGTATGTATACGGTCGCTTCTTAAGGAATATAATTCCGCTAAGTCGTCCTTTTTCTTTTGCTTATCAAGTTCTGTAAGTTCATCATCATTTTCAATTTGAGCAATTTCAGTTCCCATATCGGGAAGTACAAAGAAATCCTTATCTTCATTGCCTGAGGTCAGGAATTCACGCCCTTTTTCAGTCAGGTCAATTGAATGCGCTTTTTCATCAATCGCGAAATACATCTCATCATCAATTTCATGCATTCTTTTTGAGTTATCACGCAGAAATTCAATTTCTGTCTGCTGTTGTAATGTCTTGTTTGATGGCTCGCTGAAAAGCTTTAACAGTTTTTTATTTTTCGGGAATCCTCTTTGAGATCTGAGAAGCGCTATTCCAGCTTCATGTACTTCATCTTTTGAAGCAGCATTTCCTTTACTTATAATGGCTTCTGCCTGTCCGACGTATTTGGCTATAAGACTTTTCTGCGCATCAACAATTCTTTTTACGCGAGGATTCATCTCATCGAACTTATGCTCACTAAGCTCGACCGCACCTGATATTATGAGCGGAGTTCTAGCTTCATCAATAAGAACGGAGTCAACTTCATCCACGATCGCATAATTATGTCCGCGCTGAACCATGAACTTCTTATCCACAACCATATTATCGCGAAGGTAGTCAAATCCGAATTCATTATTCGTTCCGTAAACTATATCGCATGCGTATGCATCTCTTCTTTTATCGTTATCGATATCATTAAGTATAACTCCAACAGTCAGTCCATGGAATTTAAAGATCTCTCCCATCCATTCACTATCGCGTTTTGCAAGGTAATCATTAACGGTAATAATATGGACACCTTTGCCCGGAAGTGCATTAAGATAAATCGGCAATGTTCCAACGAGCGTTTTACCTTCTCCTGTTGCCATTTCGGCGATCTTGCCCTGGTGAAGCACCATTCCGCCAATTAATTGAACGTCAAATGGTATCATATCCCAAATTACGCGGTTACCTGAGGCCATCCATTCTTTTCCAACAAGTCTGCGGCAGGTATCTTTAACAACTGCAAATGCCTGGGGCAGGATCTCGTTGAGAGTGTCTTCAATTAAATCATCAAGTTCAATTTCATGCGTTTCAAGCTCATCATAGATAACTTTTCTTTCTTCATGGGTAATATCTGTTGTCAGTTTTGTTCTTAGTTCTGCTATCTTATCTTCGTGTTCCTGGGTATTTTTCTTTATCAGGTCTTTGAACTCTTGAGTTTTCGCCTTTAGCTCATCGTCACTTAGATTTTTATATTCCTCATAATATCCATTGATCTCTTCGACAATGGGAAGAAGCTCTTTCACATCTTTTTCGTGCTTAGACGGGAATATCTTTTTTAAAAATTTGAACATAGTTTAATTTATCCTAATCGTGATAAAGCAGGTCCTGTTAAATATAAACAGGTTCACTTCATATTTTTTAATTTATTTTATTTCCATTTTATACTGCATCCCATGCTTGGGATAATTTCAAAATCAATCTCTCTGTTATTCAAAAGGCAATCGATTGCCATTTGTAACTCTTTGCGCGTTACTTTGGTTTCATCTTTCCAGTTATCATCTATTCTGCCCCTATACTTCAATAATCTGTGCTCATCATACAAGTATATATCGGGAGTGCATACTGCATCATACGCTCTCGCTGTATCCTGAGTATCATCCCTCAAGTAAGGAAATACAAATCTCTTTTCAACTGTCCGTTTCTTCATTTCTTCAAAAGAGTCTTCCGGATGTGTTATCTCATCATTTGAATTTATACATATTAATGCGAAAGATTTATTTGAATAGTCTTCCGCGATTTTATTTATTCTATCCTCAACAGCCTTAACATAAGGACAGTGGTTACAGCTGAATATTATGCAGAGAACTTTTTTATCCCTGAAATCATCAAGTGAATAACGTTTACCATCAACACCCCTCAAACTGAAAGGAATGGCTTTTGAACCGAGCTTCAATATTTCAGGTGATACAGGCATAATTCAATGTACAATTATCAATTAACAATATCTCTAATTCAGGATCTGAGCAAATTCAAGTTCAAACTTAGTATGGTCATTTTTATCATAGCAAATGGTTTTGAAGCCAAATTTTTCTGCTGCCATGCAGTTTTCCGGAAGGTCATCTATGAACAATGATTCATTTGGATACACACCAAGGTGATTGATTGTCCTTTCGTAAATTTCGTCATCCGGTTTCAGCGACTTAAGCTCATACGATAAAGCAAATTTATCAAGCTGGTTTACATAATCAAATCTTTTCTTAATATATTCAAAATGCAGCGGACTTGTATTAGAAAGCAAAAACAAGTTATGTTTTGCCCCGGCAGCAAGCATACGAACTAACTTGCTCATTTCAGGTATCTCCGTAAACATATCATTAAAAGAACTGGCAAAATCTTCATCACTCATTTTCAGTCCAAGGCCAGTTCGGCATTTCTCAATAAATTCAACAGTTGTAATTTCACCAGCTTCATATCCAAGCAGACGGTAATTACCGCCTTTGAAAAAATTCATATATGCCTCTTTGCTTACCCCATTTGAACAGATGGCATTAATGAATCTTTCGTACTCTACATTTACCAGGACATTCCCAAGATCAAAAATTACATTCCTAATCACTTAACAAAAACTCTTTCCAGCTCAAGAATCTTGCGTTTCATTGAGACCCCTCCGCCGAAACCACCAATAGACCCATCCTTTGCTATAACTCTATGACAGGGAATGATTATCGGAACTGGGTTAGCGGCACAGCAAGAAGCCGCAGCACGAATTGCATTTTTATTACCGGCTAATTTAGCAAGTTCTGAGTATGAAACAGTCTTCCCATATTTTACTTTGGAAAGTGCAACCCACACTTTTGTCTGAAAAGAGGTACCTTTCAGAAAAACTTTAAGATCGACATTTCTGCGCTTCCCTGCGAAGAATTCAAGAATTTGCGATACTTCTTTATTTAATTCTGCCTTAGATTGAGTGATCTCATCTTCAAAAGATTCAGAAAGAAGCTTTTTGAAAGCAACAGGCTTGTTATTTAGATCGATATAACAAATGCCTTTTTCTCCCTTAGCTATCCAGAAAGTTCGTTTTAACAGCGGTACGTAAAAATCAGTAAAATATATCATTTTTTTTATAAATCCCTGTAATTTACTAAAAAATAAGGAGAATTTTAAGACATAAAAAAGCCACCCCAGCTATGCTGAGATGGCTTATGTATCTAAAATTTTTTGAGGCTACTTAACCAATATCATTTTCTTTGAAACTATGTAATCATCTGCTGCAATTGTATAAAAATAAATTCCGCTTGAAAATCCTGAAGCATCCCATGTGATCTTATACTGACCCAGATTTACATATTCATCAAGAAGAACATCAATTTCTTTGCCCCTTATATCAAAAAC
>JAUQWT010000245.1 GCA_030835005.1 Ignavibacteria bacterium
TTGATCCCTTCATTTACTTCCGGAGAAAGATTATGGATAGAAAGCCAATCCCTTGCGTGACCAATAGTCGTATGCCATGAAAGATCGCGCCAGAAGTTTAGCTGCTGCTTTGTATATCTCAGGCATTCCGGGAGCTTGTTAAAAAGTTTTTCGGCCATGATATCAACAGATTCATCCAGCTTTGAATACGTCACTACTTCATTCACAAGGCCCCACTCCAGAGCTTTGGCCGCAGGAATTTCTTCGCATAAGAAAAGTATTTCCCTTGCCCTCCTATCACCTACAATGATCGGCAGAAATTGAGTAGCACCTGCAGCGGCAACACTGCCTCTTGCTGCCCCTACTTGTTTTATATAAATATGATCTGCAGCAATCGCCAGATCACAACTGATATTCAGTTCATTACCTCCTCCTACAACGATCCCATTTAACCGAGCAATGGATGGCTTGCCTGTATTGCGCATAACCTCATGAAGCTGAATGAACTCATACATCCATTTGTAATAATCTTTCGGGTTACCAAGAAAATCGTGCTGTTGTTCGTTGAGATCTGCGCCGGTTGAGAAAGCTTTTTTACCTGCCCCTGTTAGAATAATGACTGCAATTTCATCATCCCATGCAGCATCCTTAAATGCTATAGTTAGTTCATTAATAGTGGTCAGGTTCAGGCAATTAAAAACTTTTTCACGGTTAATTGTAATAACTGCTTTGTATGCATCTTTTTTATAAGTAATATGCTTGAAATCAAAGCTCACTGGCGGTTTGCCCGAGTACTTACTTATATTTACTTTTTTAGGCATGTATATTGAGCGATTTTAGTGTTTTATGCAAATTATTTAATAATGATAATACTTACAATGACATATGAATTTTCTGCTTTTTTTTATAAATTTGGATTAATACAATTTATTTCACTGCCCTCGATTAATAGTTCATTTTTATGATTGATCTTGTTCATTCAATTGTCTTCTCAGCCGGTGCAATACAGGGCTTATTGCTTATTGTTGTACTACTAAGGAAGAAGTCCCTGGTGTACCCGAATTTTTTGCTCACATTACTAATCAGTGTTGTAACACTTCAGGCAATTTTTAAGCTGCTTGATCTACACTATTATGCAGGACTTTTGGGGCCTGTTTACAGCATATTCTATTACCTGCCATATTTGTATGGACCTATCATTTTTCTTTACATTAAATCGTGCTGTGCTGCAAATTTTAAACTTCGCTTCAGAGATATTGTTCATTTTCTGCCTTTCTTGATTTGTGTCATTATTGCACTTATCACAGGTTATAAACTGATAAATCTATTCGACTACATTGATAACTTCATTTACAATGTTACTGATACTTTTGTGCAGCTTGCGGTTTTGAATATTTATGTTTTGGCCAGCAAAAAGTACTTTAAAAGAAATATTGTTGTGAATGGCAAAATTGCATTCAGCAAAAATACTGAAAAGTGGTTTAACTCGCTTGTTAATGCTGTCTGGATATCAGGAGTAATATTCATAATTCTATTAACTCTGATATTTTACAGTGTTGAGCTTTATGATTTGAAGTCCGCTGAGCTTAATTCTGTATTTTTAATTCTGCCAGCCATTATATTCTGGATAAGCTATAAAGCTCTTGATACTCCTGAACTGTTTGCAGTAAGTAATCTGGTACCGGCTGAGATTTCCGACGGACATCCTTATGTTAAGTATCAAAACAACAGGATAACAAATGCTGAGATCTCTGACATACTGAACAAGGTTAATATTTATGTCTCAGCAGAAAGAGGTTTTCTTGATCCGGAGCTCTCACTGGAGGGCCTTTCGAAGGCTTTGAACATACCAAGACACCAGATCTCACAGGCTATAAATGCTAAGCTAAGAATGAACTTTAATGATCTCATAAACCTAAACAGACTTGAGTACGCGAAAACGGAACTGGTAAACCCTGAAAAACAAAATCTTACCATTGCTGCAATTGCGTTTGAATCAGGTTTTAACTCAATTTCAACATTTAATGAATCCTTCAAGAGACATACTAGTATGACGCCATCACAATTCAAGAAGAATAAATCACTAAATGGGGCATAAAACATTATCGAAATTATAAGATTGAAAGACAAATGGCTTTTTTAATGATATTTTTGTGTCAATCTGTTATCAATTTTTTTGCCGATAACCAATTTCTAAATTTGAATTTATGACATTTAAGGAAAAAATTCTGAAAATCTCTTTTCTTATACTTATAATTGTTATTGTTTGTTCATGCAATAAAAATGAAGCTCCAACTAATCCGACAAACCCGCCTGAACCGGTAACAAATCCATACAATAGTACTCATTTTTCATTCTATTTCACCTCTTATGACAGTCTTTTTATAACCCAAATAGCAGACACATTAGAGAGTAATTATTCCAGGATATTAAATGATCTTCTGACAGATTCAGTTGCCAAAACAGTAGTTCATTTTCACAGAACACAAAGTGAACTGGCTGCAGCTGTTAGCCATGTAGTTCCAAATCTGCCTGTGTGGGCTACTGGTCTGGCAATAGCGAAGGATACAATTCACATGATATCCCCGAAGCATCCGGATCATGATTATATCGTTATGCTGAGAGTTTTAGTTCATGAATTTGCGCATTGCGTAACATTAAACATCAAACCCAATTTCGGAAACAATCCCCGGTGGCTATGGGAAACAGTTGCAATATATGAATCAGGTCAGTTTGTGCACCCAAACCAGATTCCATACATGGTAAACCAAACACCGCCAACACTAAGCCAGATGAACAATATCAATAATACGCAGGTTTACGAAGTAGGCTTCTTGCTTGCAGAATATATTGTACTGAATTGGGACAGGCAACACCTTAAAGACTTGATTCTCAGCAATGGACACATACCGCTAATTCTCGGAATGACCACTACGGAATTCCAAACTAACTGGTTTCAATTTGTAAAAAACAGATATAATATCTGATTTCCTGACATCTTTTTTCACAGATCAAATTCAGCTAACTGATTTCATTGTATTTATAAAAACATACAGGTAAGTTAGCTGTGAAGATGATCGATATATCCGTCATAATAATTACGTGGAACAGTGAGAACGAAATAGGAGCCTGCGTAAATTCACTCCTAAACAATTCACTAAACCTGAATATCGAGCTTATAATAATTGATAACAATTCTTCAGATAAGTCCTTTACTTTAATAAACAAAATTAACTACCCCAGGCTTCAAACATACAGAAATCCCGTGAATTTGGGTTACACAAAAGCCGTTAACCAGGGCATTAAATACTCCAAAGGGAAATATATTCTGCTTCTAAACCCTGATACAATATTGAAAGCAGGATGCCTGGATGTGATGTTTGAATTTCTGGAAAAGAACAGGGATTATGGGGCATGTGCTCCATTAATGCTAAATCCGGATAGTACAGTTCAGCTATCAGTAAGAAGTTTCCCAACATATTGGACAATGTTCTGTGAATTCACTTTGCTTGCTTGCATATTCCCAAGAACTCGGTTATTTGGCAAATGGAAAATGAAATATCTCGATTATTCCAAAGATATTGATATTGACCAGCCAATGGCCGCTGCATTTATGACCAGCAGGCAGGCCCTTGAAGAAACCGGAAATATGGATGAAAGATTTGAAATGTTCTTTAATGATGTTGATATGTGTAAAAAGATCAATGACCTGGGAAAGAAGATCAGGCTTTTGACTTCTGCAGCAGTTATTCATGAGCATGGCATCAGCGTACATAAAGACAGGGTGAGAATGATCAAGATTTGGAATAAAGACTGTTATAAGTACTTCGAAAAATATCACAAAAATACTCTGCTGTTAATTTGGCTCAAGATAAACTTGACTATCAGCGGATTTGTTAGGACAATTTTCAGGTAATTTTTTGGATTTACTCATAATTATATTAGTGATAATTAAATTGAGAGTATGAAATTTAAAGTATCAGTTGCGCAGATATCTCCGGTTTTAGGAGATATTGAAAGAAATATCAGGATGCATCTTGAATATGTTGATAAAGCCATCCGCAAAAAGGCTGACCTTGTGGTTTTCCCTGAACTTTCTCTGACGGGATATTCTATAAAAGACCTGAATATGGAGTTGGCTTTTAATCCTGCCACAAGTCCGCTTTTGAAATCTATCCGAGAGAGATCTAAAAAAATTTCTATCATCTGCGGGGGCATTGAAGAAGATGATAATTTTGGCATATTCAACTCGGCATTCTATTTTGAGGGAGGAAAATTCCTGTTCTCTCATAAAAAGGTTTACCCGCCTGATTACGGCATGTTTGAAGAAATAAGATATTTTTCCAAAGGGAAAGAAGCTGATGTCCACGAAACTAAGTTTGGGAAACTTGGTTTACTGGTTTGTGAGGACCTGTGGCATATGTCATTACCGCTTCTGCAGGCTCTAAAAGGTGCAAAGATGATCATAACGATAGCGTCGTCACCCACAAGGCTGGCTCTTAATTCAAGATCAAAGATACTAAAGAACTATGAGATCAACTCCGAGCATCATAGGGCATATGCAAGACTGCTATCGCTTTATCTTGTTTTCTGCAACCGAGTTGGATATGAAGACGGTGTGAATTTCTGGGGTGGCTCTGAAATTGTTGACCCATTCGGCGTTGTGGATAAATACGCGAAATTCTTTGATGAGGACCTGGTTACCTCTGATATAAATATCGGCTCTGTACGCCGGGCAAGGCAGATGGCAAGACATTTCCTTGATGAAGATGTAAACTTTTTGAGAAATGAATTGAAGATCTTGTCAGAAGAATTAGACAAGTTTTAGTTAATAGTCACTTCTTTTTTCAGCCAATTTTGGAAATTAGAGTAGATCTCTCTTCTGAATTCACTTTTTTCTGCCGGTTCTTCATAAACTAATGCTCGTTGAATTAACAGGTTTGAGTCCTCTGATGACCCTGATTTACTAAGGTTCCTTATTATCTGAAGTATAATTTCGAAAAATTTGTTTTGTTTGGTTCTTTTTGAAAAGAATCTTGATGTTGATTGAATAAGGTATTCAAGTAAATTGAAATTTTGAAGTTCATAGTGTAGTATAAGATTCATTAGCATAGCTGACACAAAAAATTCATTTTCATGACTTATCGATTTATCGTTTAGTATTTTGTTTATCCACTTAAGTGATTCTTCGTATTTACCAGACTGAAAACAAATGCCTGACAAATGGAAATAACAGGCCAGAAGGTCTTCTTTATTTATTATATGCGAATATTTCTTAAGCCCCTCTTCAATTTCCGGCAGCAAAAGTAATCCTCTTTTGAAATCCTTTAGCCTTATTGTAAGAGATAGTTCAAGATTGTATGAACCGATAAATATCAATGATCTCAGATTTCCGGACAGTTTCTTTGAATATTTCTTTTCAATAGAGCGCATTTTTTGAATATTGCTCATCATCTCCTTGTATTTCCTGATAGCGTAGCAAAGTGATACAAAATTGTATAGTGTAATTATATAATTAGCTGGATTTTCTGAGATCATCCATTTGCTGTTCTCCATCAGTAAAATCATATTATTCGAATATTCATACGATTTATCCCTCTCATTTAATGCAGATGAAATTATTGATTTGACATGATACATTGAAATCAAAGAAATATTTGACTGAACATTACTCAGTTTTAATAAAGGGCTCTTCTCTAATTTTCTGAATTCAGCCTTTTTTTTGTCCGGGTTTCCGGTTTCTACCTGGTTGAGCATATCTCTGACTTTATACGATAGGAATCTGAGATCGCTATGAATACGTATTCTTGAAAGAGCTTCATTTTCCTCACTATGCAGCTTTGAAAGTCTTTCGATGCTATTCCCTTTCATAACCCCTTCGTGAATCAAGTTTTTCTCCCATTTTATTATCTCGATTACCTTCATGTAATTCTCTATCTTATATGCTAAGGTTTTAGCAGATCTTACTTTTTTGATGCAATTGGAGTACAATGTTCTTTTATACAATATCTCTATACTTTTTATTTTCTCGTTTAATTCGTTCTCTAAATTTGATCGGGCATAAAACGCTCCTAGGCTTCTTAATATTACTTTCTGCAAATAATATTTTGTGACTTCAAAATTTGTGATAATTCCCCTTTTTATCATTTTCTCTCTTAATGCGATTTCATCATATTTACCATTTGAGACACAATTGTTAATTTCATCAAAAAGGCATAAGTATAAATTGGATTTTTTTTCACCACTACGAGAAGCAAACTTCTTGAAATAAATCTTTTCTGATTTAGAAAGTGATCTAATTAGTAAAAAAAGTTCAGTGGACTGTGTCATTGAATTAACATAATATTTTCTCAAAAATAACAATTTTTGTTATTTAATCATAATATTTGAGGATATTAGGAATCTTTGAAATCAAATAATAATGTTAGTTTGGTTTTCTTGAACAATAATGAATGCTTAATTTTCGGTCAAAATACAAAAAGATAGAGCAATCTTGAAATGAAACCAAAATTTAATTTTCTACCAGTCCTCTTTTTATTCATTGCAGTCTTATCCAGTTCTCAGGATTACTGGCAGCCCATAAACATATACGGCGGTGAGATTAAAGGCTTATCACCAAACAGCAGTGGGATTTATGCACTTAGGAGTGATAATGTTTATTTCTCTGGAAACTTTGGAGCTAACTGGACCAAGATTAGTTCAGTAGATTTTTTTGGAATCCTCGAGTGTGTGAACGCAGCCCAATCAGGATATGTTTTTGTTGGCATGCAGGGTGGAGGAATCTGGTGGACATCAAACAACGGTCAAAGTTGGGACTTTGACAGGCTGCATGTAAGCGGGCAGGGCCAGTGGGCAACAGTTTCTGCAATTGGAGTAAATCCTGCAGGGAATATTTTTGCAAGCACTGCTTTGACCGGGCATTTCCGTTCAAACAATAATGGTCAAACTTGGGTAATATTTGAAATACAGGGCCTGGACCCATTAGACGGAGTAACAGAATATTCATTCAAACAAAATGATAAGATATTCATTTCAACTACGAATGGAATATTCAGATCAACAAATGATGGGGCAACCTGGCAGCCTGTAAATTCCTCTGGATTCACAAATACGATCATTGTTTCTGTATCGGGAAACATCTTTGCCGGTACTAGAAACTCGGGGATAATCTACTCGTCAAATAATGGAGACAGCTGGGTTAGCAGAAACAGTGGCCTTGGAAACCTAGAAGTAAAAAGCATCAGATCATCTTCCGATGGCAGACTATTTGCAGCAACCAGCGGTGATGGAGTTTACACTTCAACAAATGATGGTATTAGCTGGTCAAAAACAGGAAACGGGACTGGCAGCTTTGTTAATTCTATTGGTATATTGCCCGGCAGAGTGTTTGCTGGAAGCAGGAATGGTGTAACAAGAACCGATGACAACGGAGGTTTGTGGGTTACTTCGAACAACAATATGAGACTTAACTTCGTTAATTCGGTTTGCGCAAAACCCACAGGTAAAATATTCGTTGCTTCTCAGTGGGCCATATATTACAGTTCAGATAACGGAAATAACTGGCATATACGCACCACTGGCTTACCTGAAGACTATTCGGTTGTGAGTATAACAAAGAACGCAGCCGGCACAATATACTCTTTGTTAAGGAAACAAATACCAGGAGTGATTTCTACAAGAATATATTCATCTGAAGACGATGGCCAGAACTGGACATACATTTCTTCAGATCTTGAATCTAATAATATCAGCAAAATACTTGCTGAAGGCAGCACAATTGCAGCTATTGAAAAGGTTTCCAACACCGCTTTCAAAGTATTTGTTTCTACTAATTCAGGTAGTGTTTGGCAAAAAAAGCTTGATAGGTCTTCCGTTCTTTTTAAGGATATTTTGATTAATCAGAACTCAGATCTGTTTGTGTTTTTTCAGGACTTTGGTTTGAATGATTCTTTACTTCGATCAACTGATGCCGGAAATAACTGGCAGTTCTTAACAAGTGCTGTACTTCAATTCTCTCCAATTAAATGCATTTCTATAAATCAGGCCAACGGGAATATTTACAGCATTCGCAGTAATAAATTAAGATCTTCAACTGATAATGGAAATTCATGGCAGGGTGATAATGTAATTCCCTGGATGAATGGTTTTGTAGTTCCGGGAAGAATTGCTATCAGTCCAACAGATTTAGTTTTTGCAACAACATTTGATGATGGTGTATTTATGACTACAGATAACGGAATGAGCTGGGAAAACAACAGCTCTGGGATACCTTATACTTTTAACGGTAATCAGAATGTTTACAGCCAGATCTCGAGCTTTGCGTTTGACGGAAGCGGATTCATATATGCTGCAACCAGTAATGATGGAATTTACAGAAGTACTCAATCAACAATATCAGTTAATATGATTTCAAGTGAAGTTCCTGGTGGTTTCTCTCTTCATCAAAATTACCCTAATCCATTTAATCCTTCAACAAAAATTGAATTTGATATACCCTCGGCCGGACACACAGACCTCAGTATTTTCGACATTCAGGGTAAAAAGATATTAACGATTGTAAGCACCAAGTTAAATCACGGAAAATATTCTTATATTTGGAACGCTGCAACAATGCCTTCCGGAGTATATTTCTATGTTATTGCAAGCGGCAGTTTTAAACAAACCAAAAAAATGATACTGCTGAAATAGTGAGAACTATGTTAATAACGATCTTAACATTCAATCTGAATTATGTATATTCCCAAGACGGATGGGTAATTCAACCAAGCGGCACAACAGTAAATTTGCACAGCGTAAATTTTGATCACGCTACATCAAACCGTGCCTGGGTTTGCGGCAATTCAGGCACTATCCTTCATACTTCAAATGCCGGAACAAACTGGATAAAGCAAGTAACCGGAACTACTAACGATCTGTATGGAATCGCTTGCAAAGAAGATAACGGGTCAGTTATCGCTGTTGGTGAAGGCGGCACTGTTTTAAGAACTACAAATCAGGGTTCAACCTGGGTTAATATCCCTACACCCACAACCAGAACCCTGCGCGATATAAGTGATTGGCGCTTCTATGCAGTTGGTGATAGCGGGACTATATTGTTCACGACTTCAGGAGGAGTAACTGCACTGCAGAGATAAGCAGCGAGGTCCCAACAAATTACAAGCTGTATCAAAATTACCCAAATCCTTTTAATCCCGAAACGATAATAAGATTTGATATTCCAAGATCATTAAGCAGCCAAAAGACAACTCTTAGAATACACAATGTAAGTGATGAACTTATTACTGAACTCGTCAATATCGAACTTGCTGCCGGAAAATATGAAGTGAATTGGAACGCCTCTGAATTTGCAAGCGGCATATACTTCTTTACGATAAGCACAGGCAATTACATACTCTCTAAAAAAATGATATTCGCAAAGTGAATCCTTTTGAATAATTTGAAGCAACGGATTGAAATCTAACTTAACTCTTGCTATAAAGACATTACTTCATTACCTTCGCCAAAAATTTTCCTGTGAATGATCTGCTGCTTTTGGCAACTTCTTCGGGAGTACCTTTTGCAACTACTTCTCCCCCTCTGTTGCCGCTATCGGGACCTATATCAATTATATAATCAGCGCATTTTATTACTTCAAGATTATGTTCAACTACTACAATTGAATTGCCTTTTGCAATAAGCTCGTTAAAACACTTAAGCAGCTTTGAAATATCATACAGGTGCAGACCCGTTGTGGGCTCATCAAAAATAAACAGAGTCTTTTCGCCTGCAGACTGGAATGATAAGTGAAATGCAAGTTTTATTCTCTGCGCCTCTCCGCCTGAAAGTGTTGTAGCTGATTGACCCAGTCTTAAATACCCAAGCCCAACATCATCAAGTATCTTGAGTTTTGAAGTGATCCTTGGATAGTCTTTGAAAAAGACTATAGCTTCAGTAATACTAAGCTGAAGCACATCACTGATGTTCTTCCCTTTATATTCAACTTCAAGAATCTCGTTCTTATATCTTTTCCCTTTGCATGTATCGCACTCAAGATAAATATCGGCCATGAACTGCATGGCGATCTTAATTACGCCGGAGCCTTCACAGGTTTCGCACCTTCCGCCGGGCACGTTGAATGAAAAATTCCCTGCTGAAAATCCCCTGAGCTTTGATGTAGGAAGTGACCCATAAAGATCCCTTATCAAGTCAAATATTTTCATGTATGTAACCGGATTTGACCGCGGAGAGCGCCCTATTGGAGTCTGGTCAACAAGCTCAATTGCATTAATATGCTGGTTACCCCTTATTTCCCTGTACTGTCCTATTTTTTCATTGTAAATACCTTCAATCCTCTTCTTTAATGCACCAAAGAGTATATCGCTGATCAGAGTTGATTTACCGGAACCGCTCACTCCGGTTATACACACAAATATTCCAAGCGGAATATCAACATCGAGGTCTTTGAGATTATTTTCTGATGCGCCGCGAATTGATATAACATGCCCGTTCACAGCCCGTCTTCTTTTGGGAGTATCGATCTTCAGTTTGCCTGTTAAATATTTACCCGTTAGTGAATCAACTGCCTTCTTTATGTCTTTTAGTTCACCAGCGAATATTACTTCACCGCCATACTCCCCCGCTTTGGGCCCGATATCTATCAGGTAATCGCTGGCATTGATCATATCAGGATCGTGCTCAACTACTATTACTGAATTGCCAATATCCCTTAATGATTTAAGTATTCTTATCAGCCTGTCATTATCACGCGGATGAAGTCC
>JAUQWT010000246.1 GCA_030835005.1 Ignavibacteria bacterium
ATGCAGCCCTTACGGCGCTAAGCAGAACTGTACCTATCATCCAGATCGTTATGAGAATCCAGTAGGAAAGTGTCATGAAAACTGTCACCAATACAGCTTTCCACAAAGTTTTATGATAAACGCGCTTTATTGCGATCAGCAGATAAATTGCAGGCACGAAAAACATGAAGAAAAATATGGAAAAATCTCCCACGTCTTGTAATACAACTCCGGCAAGGAAACACCAAAGAACAAATGTGAAGAAGTGGAGAGTGAAAACAATATGCTCGGCATAATAATAATGTTTTGGCAGGTAAACTATCTTTAAGAGAACTGAGAATGCGAACATTACACCAAAAATATATAGCGTGATATTATCATTGAACTGATCATTATAATTTTCAATAAAAAGCTCTTTAGATTCATTGCTTTTGGACTGCTGTTCAAGTATGAACTCTTTCATGAAATCATCGTCTTCGGCTTCGGTGACCAAAGCTCTATACTGGTCAGGGTCACTTTTTATCATAATGAAGAATAGCACTAAGCTGGTAAACAAGAACATCTTGATGGGAGAAATATAGCTTTGATACCTGGATGAAACATACTCATGCGTCAGGAAACCGGGCCGCGTAAACAAATATTTGATTGACCGGAAAAAACGGGAATCCCATGTAAAGAACTCTTCAAAGAAATGTCCAAGCAGAGATCTAACCGACCTGTCATGAAGTGAAGCCTTTTTTTGCCCGCAGTTCTCACAGTAATTCCCATTTATATCCGCGCCGCAATTCTGGCAAATATGATCTATTGATGATTCGATAGGATCCATACTGTAAAAATAGCAAGTTAATATTCTTTTGTAAATGTACAGAATTTGCTGGCGCAGTAATGATTGCCAATCAATTTATGCAGTTTAATACCAAACTTATCCCTTTTTTAAGAGCAATAAAATTTCTATAATTGTGATTATCCTAAGCCATTACTATTGGATTTTGCGGTAATTTTCGCCAAATCCAGCAATGAAAAAACAGGATTTCGGCATTTTTCAATTCTGAATTAAAGTTCAAATATATAATTATGTCTATAAAAGTAAATAACTTAACGAAATACTACGGCAGTTACCTTGCAGTAGATAATATTTCATTTGAGGCAAAAAAGGGAGAGATCCTTGGATTCCTCGGACCCAACGGTGCGGGCAAATCAACAACGATGAAGATAATTACGACTTATCTTCCGCCAACATCAGGAACTGTTTCAGTAGATGGCTTCGATGTTGAAGAGAAATCTCTTGACGTGAGGAAGAAACTCGGATATTTGCCTGAGCTCAATCCGCTCTACTATGATATGAACGTAGTGGACTATCTTGATTACATTGCTGCTCTGGATGGCATTCCAAAATCGGATATAAAAAAGAAGCGCGAGGAGATGATCAAAGTTTGCGGTCTTGAAACCATGCGGAAAAAAGATATCGGCACTTTATCAAAAGGGTTTAAACAGCGTGTCGGGCTTGCACAGGCAATGATAAATAATCCCGATGTCCTTATACTTGATGAACCAACAAGCGGACTTGACCCGAACCAGATTATCGAAATAAGAAATCTTATCAAAAAGTTAGGCAAAGAAAAAACAGTTATCCTTTCAACACATATTCTCTCGGAAGTAACAGCAACCTGCAACAGGGTTATAATTATCAACAAAGGCAAAATTGTTGCTGACGGCACACCTGAAGAACTTCAGGGCAGATCAAAAGGACAAAGCCTTGTAACGCTTGAGGTCAAGAATAATTGTGATAAGAATGCGCTTTCAGGCAGTCTGAAAGATATAAGAACTGTTAATAAAGTTGAATTCGTAAAAGATACAGGTGATTCATTCATATTCAATATTTACGGTGATAAAGGTGCGGATCTGCGTGAAGTAATTTCGACAAAGGTTAATCAACAGGGTGCAACATTGCTTTCTATGCAGGCAAAGCACTCAACATTAGAAGATATATTCAGGGAGTTAACAAAATAATATTATGAATACACAGAATATAAAGACGATCTATTCAAAAGAGCTTAAGAGTTATTTTAATTCCCCGGTAGCATATATTGTAATGATAGTTTTCATGGTGATCTCGGGGTTTTTGTTTACTGTGAGCTTCTTCCAGATAAACACTGCATCAATGCGCGAGTTCTTCGGCAGTTTTTTCATCCAGCTGGTGCTGTTTGTGGTTTTCATACCGGCTATAACGATGCGCAGTTTTTCTGAAGAGAAAAAGCAGGGTACTTTGGAATTATTGTTAACCAAACCTGTTACAGATATTGAGCTGATACTTGGAAAATATCTTTCAGCTCTTACTCTAGTGATCTTCACGCTAATCCCGACTATTTTTTATTTTATAGTTATAAAGTTGATCGGACCTATTCCTTTCTGGCCGTTTGTAACAAGCCTGCTTGGATTCATTTTAATGAGTGCGTTTTTTATTGGCATAGGTGTATTTGTATCATCACTTACCGAAAACCAAATAATAGCATTTATTGTAAGTGTGCTGATCTGCCTGTTCTTCTTTCTTTTGGGCAAGCTTCTGGTTGTATTCCCGCCATCACTGGTTTCTGTTTTTGAATATGTGACTACTGATTATCATTTGAGCAACATATCAAGAGGCGTGATCGATTCACGTGTACTTATTTACTATTTCTCTATGATATTTTTCACACTCTTTCTAACCAAGGTTTCTCTTGAAAGCAGGAAGTGGTAAGCAGTTTCTATTAACATTAAATACAAGCAATATAAAATTTATCATATATGTCAGAAGAATTAGAAAATAAAGACGAATTAAAGGAAGAAGAAGAGTCTGTTATAGAGGAATCCTCGGAGGAACTTGAAGAGGATGAAAGACTATCCAGCAGGAAGAAAAAGACTGAATCGCGCCGACGCCAGGCATTCATAAGCATTTTGCTTGTGGTTGGTATTCTTGTTGTCATAAATATAATTGCGCTCCAGGTTTTCTTCAGGTGGGATCTTACTCCGAACAAGATTTATACACTTTCGGATGCAAGCAAATCAATTGTCTCCAAACTGGATGACAAGCTTGTTGTGAAAGCTTATTTCACAGAAAATCTTCCTGCACCTTATAATAATAACCGCAGATATTTGCAGGAGCTTCTGGATGATTACAGAAATGCTTCAAACGGTAAAATATCTTACGAGATAATCAGCCCAAGCAACGAAACAGAGCTCGAAAACGAAGCGCAAAAATACGGTATTCAGCCCGTACAGGTACAAACTGTGCAGAATGACAGGGCAGAAGCTTTAAAAGCTTACATGGGAATGGTTCTGCTATATGGCGGTAAACAAGAAGCAATTCCGTTTGTTGGAAGCACCGAAAATCTTGAGTATGATATTACAGGCGTTATCAACAGACTAACGCAGGCTGAGCTTAAAAAAGTTGGCGTAATGACCGGCTCAAATATGCCCGGTGTTGAAAAGATATCAAAAGTTAACCAATATCTTTCTAAGTTTTACAACGTAACTAATATTGATGCATCGAAGAACAATCCTATCCCTGCGGATATAAAAACGCTTATAGTATTTTCACCTAAAGCTCCTCAACAACAGCAGCAGATGATGCAGCAGCAGGCGCCTCCTGAGACAGTGCCGGAAAATCTTAAGTTCGCAATTGACCAGTATCTTATGGGCGGCGGAAGGGTAATATTCCTGCTTAACAAAGTTAATGTTTCTTCCCAGCAGCAGTTCCAGATAGCACAGGTAATGGGAACCGGTTTGGAAGACATGCTTGAAAGTTACGGTGCAAAGATAAATAATACAATTATTATTGATAAAGAATGCGCTTTTGTAAGTGTTCCTGTTCAGCAGGGGCCCATACAAATGTACACGCAGATACCGTTCCCGTACTATCCAAAAATTCTGAACATCAATAAAGATATTCCATCGTTTGCCGCGATAGGTCAGGTATTCCTTGGTTTCACAAGCGATCTGGATCTGAATGCCGCAGGGCCCAAGGGAGTGAAGGTTATGCCGCTTCTCACAACATCACCTAAAACGGGCGTTAATACTGATTTTGCCATAGTTCAGGCAACAGGTAAAATGCTGCCAGATAGCATGTTTAAAGCTAAGGATCTGCCGGTTGGTGCAATATACGAAGGTGTTTTCCAGAGCTTTTATAAAGGCAAACAAATACCTCTTGATACATCTGCCGGATCGAATCCTGCTCCAACAAGTGTAAAAGAGACCAGTCCCTCAACAAAGATCGTATTGCTTGGCAACGGCGATTTTGCGCAGGACGATTTCCGCGGACCGGATGAAAACCTGTTGTTCTTTGCCAATACCATTGATTATATGACAGATGATGCAGGGCTATCCATGATAAGAATGAAAGACGCGAACCCGAAACCGCTTAACGCTATTGAAGACAGTACGAAGTCAATTGTTAAGTATGGTATGCTTGTAGGGCCTCCGCTGTTAGTACTCGTTTACGGATTAATGAGATGGAGAAAAAAGAAGGCAGCACGGGCCTGATAACTAAAAGTGTTTTTTAAAAGTAAATTATATTTTTTAGAGCTATAATATGAATAAATCAATTAAAATACTGCTGGGAGTTTTTGTAATACTCATTGCAGTGTATTTCCTCTTTTTCAGAAGCGGTGAAAAAGTTTCAACAGAAAAAATAGATGCTAAACTTTTTGTTGCAGATTCTTCGAAGATAGATAAGATCGAGATAGTTAAGACTACTGAAACGATTGTTTTTGAAAAAGCAGGAAACCAGTGGAAGATAACAAAACCAATTCAGTATGCTGCTGATACATCGGCAGTTAATGCGATGTTGAAAGACCTGAAGAATTTTATGCTCGAAAGTGTTGCCTCAGAGAACCCGGCAAAATTCAGCGGATACCTTGATTCTGTTAACAATGCATCAATATCTACTTTCCAGGAAGGCAAACTTCTTGGAACTTTCATACTTGGAAAATCACAGGCAAATGATAACTCATATATAAAAAATCCTAACGAGAACAGGATAATTCTTGCATCAAAGCTGACAGCGACAAATTTTACCAAGGCACTAAAGGATTACAGAGATAAATATATTACCTCGGTTAATACAATGGGAGTAAATAAAATAGTGTTTAAATCAACTGATTCAAATAATGTTGATTTTACTGCTCAGAAGGATTCAGTAAATGTGTGGAGAATTGAAAGTGACTCAGTTTCCTCATCCGTAATGGAGGGTTTTTTGAATATATTTAACAAGTTTAACACCGAAGACTTTAAAGATACTGTTATGACAACTTTCCCGACACCAACTTATACTGTTACGTTCAGCGGACCTGCAGCGCAGACTGTTGTTAACTTGTATAAAGAAAACTCCGAGCCCCCGGCTTTTATTTGCCAGGTGACAGGAGTTAACCAGTTGTTTAGATTGTATAGTGCTGTTGCTTCACAAATCATGAAAAAGAAGACGGATTTTGTCCCTGCTCCTCCGAAGAAATAATAATTGTAAATAATATATAAGGTGTTTTTGAAGGCTTGTTTTTTACAAGCCTTCTTTTTTATTGTGAGTGTTTTCTGATAGAGAAAAATGCAATGACTGCCAGCAGGTAACACGCCGATCCGCTCCAGTATGAAACAGAGATTCCGTAATTCATTGCAATGATTATAGATAGTACGGTTGCGAGAACCGACATTACGCCGTTTATTCCCCACAGCCATGGCGTGATTGCGCCGCCTGTTTTTTGGGAAGCGAGTTTCATTCCTATTGGGAATGCCATCCCGAGAAACAATCCCATTGGAAACAGTATCATTATTGAAACCAGCAGGCGGATCGCCGTAGAATTCTCTCTGAAAGCAACTATAATATAAGGCGTAATAAACCCGAACAATAGTAAAACAAATATTAATACTAGAAACCTTAAAAGCGAACTTTTGTATATATCAGTTCCGGCTGCGCCGCTGAAATAACTGCCAATTCCGCTGGAGAGCAGCATAGTAAAGAGAGCCGCTGCAAGACTGTACGTTGGATGGCCTAAGAAAATATTCAGTCTTTGAATCTGCGAAATTTCGATCAGCATAAATCCAAGCCCTATGGCAGAGAAGAACAGGAAAAATGGCAGTGTTCCGCCCAGATTAACTTTCTTTGAAGTTATCTTTAATGGTATGACGATGCATAAAAATGAAAGCCCCGTCATAGTACCTGCAAGTGTTAACAGAATGAAAATTGCCTTTGCATTAAAACCCATATCCCACTCTTTCCAGAACTGTACTCGGAACATATCGCTGAAATTCAGGTAATGAAAGAAAAAGGGCTTATCATCGGTTGGCGACTTAATATCTACTGGAAATGTACCGTTAAATTTACTTCGCTCGTCTGCTGATGAAGTTAAAAGCAAAAAGGTTGAATCCTGTACTTTGCCTGGTGTAATTATATCTTCAAA
>JAUQWT010000247.1 GCA_030835005.1 Ignavibacteria bacterium
AAC
This sequence comes from Ignavibacteria bacterium, assembly GCA_030835005.1. Classification (GTDB taxonomy): domain Bacteria; phylum Bacteroidota; class Ignavibacteria; order Tepidaquicellales; family OLB5; genus OLB5. The sequence goes on from JAUQWT010000247.1 coordinate 4, forward strand.
CTGGTTTTCTGTTTCTGCAACCGGTAATAAAAGCATAACATCAATTCAGTTTTTAGATCAGCAGACTGGTTTTTGCGCAAGTTCAAAATATATTTTTAAGACTACAAATGCAGGAACAAATTGGGATATAAAATGTAATCCGAATAATTCTTTAGGTGGAAAACTGAGCTTTAGTAATAATGATACTGGTTATTACTGCAACTGGAATGGAAAGATTTACACAACCTTCAATTGCGGAGAAACTTGGGATAGCACGATTTCTTGGGGACTAACTACCAGCCTTAGTTCATCTAGAAGTAATAACTGTATTGTAGTCGGAATAGGGGGAAAAATATTAAAAACTTCAAATTCAGGCATAAATTGGAGTTGTGTATCGTCCCCTTTTGGAATTTTAGGATATTTGAATTCCATAACTTTTCCTTCAATTTCGGTTGGTTTCATATGTGGAAATGGTGGTGTTGTTCTTAAGACCACTAATTCCGGAAATAGCTGGACCGCACAGAATTCGAACATCTCAAATGTTCTGAATGATGTTTATTTCATAAATGAGAGTACGGGCTATGCAGCGGGCTCAGGCGGAATAGTAATCAAAACCACTAATGGAGGATTAAACTGGATCTCATTGAGTTTTGTAAATTCGGATAATTTACAATCTTTGTACTTTATCAATAGTCAAACAGGATTTGTTTCGGGGAATTATAGCATGTTTAAGACTACAAATTCCGGATTAAACTGGTATATCGTTCTTAACGATGATCAAATAAAGTCAACAAATTTCTTAAATCAATATACAGGTTATTGTATAGGGACTTATCGAAGTGTCTTTACAAATCAAACCCATTTATTCAAAACTGTAAATCAAGGTGAAACCTGGACACAGATCAGTTTCTTAAACTCTATTTTTTTTAATAATATTCAAATGATTAACGAAACTATTGGATATGGTATTGAAGATTACAAAGTCCGGAAAACTACAGACGGTGGTCTGAACTGGAATGTAATTCTTGATAAAGGTGGTCATGCTGTATATTTTGAAAATGAAAATACAGGCTGGATTGCAGGATATAAGACTACAAATGGGGGATTAAATTGGTATTCTCAATATCTCGATATTCAGCAATCATGGTTAATACAATCAATCTTATTCATAAACAACAGTACTGGTTTCATGGTCGGAGGATATGAAGGAACAATATTTAAGACCACAGATGGTGGAGGACCATTAATTCCAATAGCCGTAAATAGTTTCTTTGAAGTAATCCCGAATAATTACTTTGTTTTCCAAAATTACCCCAACCCGTTCAACCCGCAAACGAAGATAAAGTTTGATATTCCAGCAAACGCGAAAGGTCAAAGTTCAAACGTGAAATTAGTTATTTATGATCTTCTCGGCAGGGAAGTTACAATACTTGTAAACGAACAACTTAAACCCGGCACGTATGAAGCAGATTGGGACGGCTCGAATTTTTCGAGCGGTGTGTATTTTTATAAAATCATTACAGACGACTTCACTGAAACAAAGAAAATGATTTTGATGAAGTAAGATCGCAGATTGATCAGATTCATCAGATTACTCTGATTAACAGATTAAAGTATTTCACAGTTTAAACGAAATGAAAAAACCTGTCTGGTTGTTAACCCGTCAGGTTTTGTTTTAGCTGAACTCTGGGTCTTCGCGTCTTTGCGTTGAAAAATTATTGTTAATTCTTAAACTTAGGCTCAAATATTCTTTTTATACCTACTGATTTACCTGTGTTCACATCTATATTCACAACTATTGCGCTGATCTTTACATCGTTCAATGCTACATCAGTCTTGTGGGGAGTCTGGTAGTAGAACCTTGAGATGGATGCCTCCCTGTTCCCGCCGATAACTCCTTCAAATGCGCCTGTCATGCCAACATCTGTAATGTAAGCTGTACCATTTGGCAGAATTCGTTCATCCGCCGTTTGTACATGTGTGTGAGTGCCAACAACTGCGCTGACCTTGCCATCCATGTACCAGCCAAAAGCTATTTTCTCGGCTGTTGCCTCGGCGTGCATATCAACAAAAATCAGGTTAGTTTCCTTCTTCAGTCTTTCAGCAAGTTTATGAGCCGTTCTGAACGGACAGTTTAAAGTTGAAAGATACACTCTTCCCATAATATTTACGACTGCCAGTTTGAACAGGCCGCCTTCAATAGTAATAGGGTAGATCTGGAAACCTTTTCCGTAAACATCATCGTGGTGATTTGCAGGGCGCAACATTCGCACATCCTCTTTCAGTATGTTAACCGATTGCAGTTTACTGAAAGTATGATTGCCGCCGGTCATGCACTGAATTCCCGCATCATAGGCGCGCTTCACATCTTTATCAAGAAACCCCTTGCCGCCTGAAAGATTCTCGCCATTGGCAATTACAAAATGAATATCATTTTTTTCAACAAGCTTTTTCAGGTTCTCTTCAACATACTTGAGCCCCGGCTCGCCAATTATATCGCCTATGAATAATATATTTAAGTTCAAATTAGAATTAGTAATTAATAATGAGTAATGTGATAGGAATTGTCATTCTGAGTCCTGATTTATCAGGGCGAAGAATCCATTTTGATATGTAAGTGGACCTTTCGCGTAGTTTATCCCGCACATGCTGCCGGGTTCAGGTTGACAATAATTCAATAGCTTTCCGACTTATTAGGAAACTTCTGGTTCTTTACGTCTTTAATATAATTCTTAAACGCATTCTTTGACTGCTCGGCAATGTTAAGATATTTCCGAACAAAGCGGGGATGAAACATCTCCGTCATTCCAAGCATATCGTGAGTAACAAGTATTTGCCCGTCACAGTGAATTCCCGCACCGATGCCGATTGTCGGTATCCGTATTGAACTGGTTACTTTTGTTGCAAGTGAAGCAGGTATTTTTTCAAGCACTACAGCAAAAGCGCCTGCCTCCTCAAGTAACTTAGCGTCTTTCTGTATCTGCCTTGCTTCCTTAGGGTCAGTGCCTCTAGTCACATAAGTGCCGAAAATATTTATTGATTGAGGTGTCAATCCTAAATGCCCCATAACGGGAATCCCGACCTTCACAAGATGTTTCACAACTTCTGCAATTCTCTCGCCGCCTTCAAGCTTAACGGCATCTGCGCCGGTTTCTTTCATAACGCGTCCGCAGTTCCTTACGGCTTCTTTTAAGTCAACATGATAACTCATGAATGGGAGATCAACTACCAGCAGTGCAGTCCTTACAGCTTTTTTTACGATCTTTGCGTGGTATATCATTTCATCAAGCGTAACCGTAAGCGTGGTTGCGTTGCCCTGTATGACATTACCCAGTGAATCACCTACAAGTATTACATCAATGCCGGCTTCATCCAGGTAGCGAGCCATAAGAAAATCATAAGCTGTTAAAGCCGATATCTTAACCCCGTTACGCTTCATTGTAACAAGCGTTTTAGTTGTTATCTTCTTTCTTTCGTGGGTTTTAGCCGGTTGAGATTGTTCGTCTGCCATTTTAAAGCCTAATTTTGTATTAAGTCTGCGTGCATCCTTGGTTCTATAAAATCTGCAACTCTGTTAATTCCTTTAAAGTTCAGATCAAAGGCTTTGCGGAACCCGTTAAAAACTGCCTCTGCCGCTTCAGGATATTTTATTCTTCTGCCCGTGACCTCGTTTAAACAGCAGGTCTTTTCTTCGATCTCTTTGAGCATCTTAACGCGCTCTTCTCCTGAAATATTAAGATAATTCACTATGTTTTTGTGATGATTGCCGATCAGTATCGAGCCGTGCTGTAAAACAATATCGCCAAACTTTCTCTGTGCGCTGCCAACAAGCTTTCTTCCCCGGTAATTGATCTCGTATTTAACCGAGCTGTTGAAACACAGGTTATACATTCCGGTCTTTATCAGCTTCAATATATCGGGAGTCTCTTTGGTAAACGATAACTCGAAAAGTTTAGGGTCAAGTTCTTTCAGCCCTATCAGAATTGCAAGCGATACATCCCTGTACAGATCCCTCACAGGGCGGCTTGATCTGAAGACAACAGAGTATGTAAGCTCCTCAGAATGAAGAACTGCGCGGCCGCCTGTCGGGCGTTTTACTATATCAATCCCTTCGGCCTTGCATTTGGAATAATCGATGTTAACTTCATTTGCAAAGCGGCTCTGATTATAACCAAGTGATAGCGCATAGGGCTTCCACCTGTAAAATCTTAGAAATGACGTGTCCTCAGCACCGCAGCGGTCAACCAGCCGCATATCAAGATCCATATTATAGGTACCGGAGCGTAAACCGGAATCTATAAATTCCCACTTCTTATTTTCTGATAATACCGCGCTCACTTTGTTCAATAAATGAAATTATTGTTTTTACTTCATCGGTCATTTCCACTGTATCTTTTACTGCCTTAACTGCATCGCTAATATTGTACTCCGTGCCGTATATTATGCTGTACGCATTTTTGATATTACGTATCTGCTCATCTGAAAATCCGCGGCGCTTCAATCCTACAACATTCAAGCCCTTGTACCCTATCGGAGAGCCGCCTGCAAGAACAAATGGCGGAACGTCTTGTGTAACACGCGAACCGAATGCTATGAATGAATGCGCGCCTATATGAACGAACTGGTGAACACCTACCATTCCGCCGATTATTGCCCAGTCATCAACAGTAACATGTCCGCCCATGTTTATTGCGTTAGAAAGAATTATGTTATTGCCAATTACAGAGTCATGCGGAATATGCACATAATTCATTATATAACAACTCTTGCCTATCACTGTCTTACCCCGGGCACTTGTTCCGCGGCTGATAGTGGCAAACTCTCTTACTACGGTATTTTCTCCTATTTCAAGTGTGGTAACCTCACCCGAAAATTTCAGGTCCTGCGGTTCTGCGCCAAGCACTGCGGAGTGAAAGATCTTTACCCCTCTAGCCAGGCTGGTGCCTGAGTGAACCAGAACATTACTGTGTATTTCGGCGTTATCGCCAATACTTACTCCATCCTGAATAATTGAAAAGGGGCCAATAGCTGCATCTGTGCCAATAACTGCACCCGGAGATATAACGGCCTTATCGCTGATTTTACTCATATTCAAAATAACGGGAAACTCGCCCGGTTTATAATTTATCTTTACTTACCCGAGGGTTTTATCTATAATTACGCTGTCATTCTCAACAGAAGTTTTAGTGATCATCTCGCCGATAAGCCCTATGGAAAAGAACTGGACGCCAACAATAGCAAACAGTATTCCCACAAAGAACAGCGGCCTTCCGCTGATTGGTGTTGATTCAAAGAATTTCAGTACAGTCAAATAAAGCAGTATCCCGAATCCTGAAAGGAAGCTCAGCACTCCTATGAATCCAAACAAATGAAGCGGGCGCTTAATATATTTGGTTGTAAATAATACCGTAACCAGGTCAAACAGGCCGTTAAAGAAACGGGAGAGGCCGTATTTTGTTTTTCCGTACTTGCGTTCGTGATGAGTGACCGGGATCTCGGTGACTTTGTATCCGGAAAGGTGTGCAAGAGCCGGAATGTAACGGTGCATTTCACCGTAAACTTTGATGGTTTTTACTACATCCTTCACATAAGCTTTCAGGCCGCAGTTATAATCATGCAGCTTTAAGCCAACCATCATGCTTGTTACGCCGTTGAAAAGCTTGGAGGTGTGCTTTTTAATGAACGGGTCATGGCGAACTTTCTTCCAGCCCGAAACCAGGTCATAGCCCTCCCGAAGCTTTGCTATAAGTGCCGGTATCTCTTCAGGGTCATCCTGCAGGTCAGCGTCCATTGTAATAACATAATCACCTTTGGCTGCTTTGAATCCCTCCTGCAATGCTGATGACTTTCCGTAATTGCGCTTGAACTTTAATGCCTTGAAGCGGCTGTTAACGCGATTGATCTCCTGCAGTTTCTGGAATGATGTGTCGGTTGAACCGTCATCCACAAAAATAACTTCCCAGCTGCATCTTAAGTTATCAAGAACTTTTTTTAATGCAACAGAAAGTTCGACAAGCGAGTCTTCTTCATTGTATAGCGGCACAACTACCGAAACAGTTCTGTTAGCCAGATTCAGTTGGTTTGACTGATTTCTGCTGCTATCACGCTGATGAAAACGCCTCTGGTTACCGTTCTTCCGATAAAACTTTTTGCTGGGCTGTCTCTGCTCCGGTGAACTCTCTTTTTTCTGCTGGTCTTCGATAACTGTTGGATTATTTATTGGCTGATTCACATTCACAATGCCATTTACACCATTTACCTTCTGACTACCGTTTACTTTATTCGCTGAACTTCCTGCAGCCTGATCTGAGGTTTGTACGTCTTTTTTTGATGCCGGTTTTCTTCTGTATTTGTTTCGTTTCTTAGGTTTTGATACACTTGAAGATGTTTCTTTTGGTGCTTCTTCTATTGATTCCTGCAGCTAACTACCAAATCCTTTCAAAATAATGGTTATTTATAATATATCATCTGAAATTAACCAATAATGTTTGTAAATACAATTGAAAAATCGGAATATTTAGGCGAAAAACAGCCAAAATTGAAATATACCTGTCTGTCATCCTGAGCGCAG
>JAUQWT010000248.1 GCA_030835005.1 Ignavibacteria bacterium
TCCTTTTCGGCCTGGCTCAATTTTGCATCACTATGCAGAAGGAGATATTTAGGCATTGGCATTTCATCGGCTCTTATTTCCTCACAGATTTCGTTAAGCCTTGCCTCACGTTTAGCTTCCGAAAGCGCTGTCCAGTCGCTGAAATTCATTTTTTTTCTTCCCGTTGTAACATCATCGGCAACAAGCCAGGAGGCGGGCGCTATGCTGCTGTACCACGGCCATGTTGTGTGGTTACTGTGGCAATCGTAACACGAGCGTTTGAGAATGCTTTCAACATTTGCAGGTACCTGCAATTGTTTTGTTATGTGGGCAGCTGTAACTTCTGCTGTTGTGGTTTTATCCGGCCGGTTGAAAAACTGGATGGCAACAAAGCCAATAACAAGAATTATAAGAACAAATTTCAGGATCTTTTTTATCATGATAGTGAACTTTTAATTGAACTAAATATCCATTTCCCACAGTTTTTTGCCTGTCTCAAAATCGAAACCCATCAGACCTTCATATTGCAGCTGCAGAATAACCAGGCCGCCTCTTCGTTTTACGCCAATTTTATCTTTTGTGAAGAAAAGGCTTGAAAAAGCATCATCTTCTTCATCTATCTGCATCTTTTCAAACAGATCATCTTTACCCAGTGTCCATTTTTCTTTCCCTGTCTTCAGATCAATGCACGTCATAAGGCGGTTTGATTTTTTACCCAGCTGATCGAGATAAATTATTATTGCACAATCTTTATCGGTGTGGTATAAAATCCCTTCCAGGTAAACTTTTCCGCCCATACTTTCTGAGCTTAACTTAAAATCCTTCATTCTATCACTATCCGCTGCAGAATTATCAAGACTTGAAAAATTATCCTCTATTCTATTTGCAGGTCCGGTTATCCTATAAAGCTTTTTCCTCGGTGAAGAAGTTGAATTCTCGCCGGCAAGAATTGCAATAGAGATTTCAGACGAATCCTTTGTTGTTTCCTTTCGCATAGTGCTGAAATCTTTGAATAGTCTGCCGTCACTGATCCTGTATAATAATCCGTCCAATCCATCCTTGGTCTTCATTCTGATTACGCCGTCTGCCTTATCAAAATAAGCTGTTGCAAGACCCGCGCTCAGCTCCGGAAACTTTGCAAGGAACTGCTTTGTATCCATTACTTTATCACCTGTTTCTGGGTCAAAGGCTTCGATCTGCGGCTCATTCTCACCGTAATCTCTGGTGAAGGCCCAGACCTTACCATCCTGGTAGAACAAATCTATCTGTGTTATAATATCTTCGTATGGCGTTTTGATCTTTTTTTCGACGGTGCGGTCCTTTGGGTCGATAATGTAAGTCCAGGTTTTGCAGAAATAACATTCTCTGCCGGTGGAGGTTCTTCCGGGAGACTTAGTTGTTTGAATAAAATTAAATGACCCGTCTGTTAACACCCAAAGCTTCTGTTCACCGCTTTTTGTAGGCACGATCTCTGCATCAAGGAACGAACCGCTGATGCTGTTTGGAGTTAAAGCCGGGAAAACAAAGAAATAACCTATGGCAACTACTGCAACAATGATTACAAGTGCCCCGATTATTCCGAAGCACCCTTTCCCGGCACAGCCTGATCTTTTGCCGTAGATCTTCCTGCCCTGGTAACTATCTGATTGCGGGTATGATACCGGTGGTTCCATTTTTCCTGTATTAATTTCGTAAATATATGAATAATTGTTGAATAAAGGAGTTAAATTCTGATACTCCGATAAAGAGATGCTTATACCGACTGCACAGAATCTATTTCAGAAATAGATCATAAAGGCCATACCAAGCGAAACGTCATCTATATCTGTTTTTAGTTTTTCTTTTATGAAAGTATGACGGTAACGAAGATACGGAGCGGCGGCAATGAATCCTCCAAACGGAAGGATTGCGCCAACAGAACCCTGTGCAAACCACCCCTTGTTCCTGGTATCTGTGAAATAGCCCAGTCCGGGAGAGGCAGTGAAAGCAACAAAATCTCCCGCTTCCAGAATGATATCATAATTATACGAAAATCTTAAGTGGCTTGTATTATAACTGCGGAAAATATAAGAATACTCAAAGGATATTCTGCCATAAGGGAATTTTCCGAAAGTGATCTCTTTGGTCAGCCCAAAGAACACTTTTTTATCTTCAAAAACTATCATAGGATTTATAAATGCAGCGGCATAAAAGATATAGGGCATCACTAAACCGGAACCTGCCTCAGAACTCCTGTTACTGTTGAGCCGGAGGTTTACGGTCTGCGAATTTGATCCTAAGTGTACCAGCAATAAAATGAGAACGGCAAAAAGAGTTCTTTTCATACGTAAACTTCAGTTGGTGACGAATTTTAGTCCAATAATTGAGCCGATGAGCGTAAAAATGAAAAACAGCCTCCAGAATTCTGCGGGTTCTTTGAGAACGATAATTCCAATGACTGCAATTCCCGCCGCCCCGATCCCTGTCCACACAGCATATGCTGTCCCCAGGGGAATATGAGCAATGGCTTTATCGAGAAAAAAGTAACTGAGAATTGTGAATACTATAAACAGCACTGTTGGAACAGGCTTTGAGAAGCTTTCAGAATATTTAAGCGATATAGCAAAGCAAATTTCGAAAACTCCCGCTATTAGAAGATAGATCCAGCTCATATTTATTTGCAAAAAATTTGTACAAAGATAGTGTTTATAGATACAAAATTCACGCTTTAATAAAATAAAAAACGCCCACTCAAAAATTGAGGGGCGCTAATGAATAGTGAAGCCTGTAATAAAGCATGACCTCCGTAACGATCTTCAATTATTTTTCAATGTTTTCTTTAAGCAAATGGCCAAACTCTTTGTAAAACTTTTTGACTTTTGGTGCGATAACAAAAGAGCAGTAAGATTTTTCGGGGTTATTGTTAAAATAATCCTGGTGATAATCTTCTGCGGGATAGTAATCACCAAGTGAAGTTACTTCTGTAACAATGGGATCACTCCATAATTTTGATTTAGCAATATCCTCAATTACTTTCTCAGCAGTCCTTTTTTGCTCAGGGCTGTTGTAGAATACTGCAGAACGGTACTGCGTTCCAACATCTGCACCCTGTCTGTTAAGCGTAGTGGGATCGTGTACATGGAAGAATACAGTAAGTATCTGTTCAAAAGAAATTACCGAGGGGTCGAAGGATATCTTAATAACTTCGGCATGCCCGGTTGTACCCGTGCATACTTCTGCGTATGTTGGTGATTTAGTTGTTCCGCCGGAATAGCCGGATTCCACTTTTTCAACTCCTTTTAAATCCTGAAATAATGTTTCTGTGCACCAGAAGCATCCGCCGGCAAGTACTGCGGTTTCCATTTTAGTAGTATCAGTCATTTTGTCTTTATCTGAATTTGCTGAGGTTTTAACGGGTTTTTCGCCGTTTTTCAGCGAACAGCCCCAAAGGACGGCAGCAAAAAACGAAAATATCATAATAAAATTAAACATTATACATCCTTTCCTGTACAATTTCAAAACCAGAAATATGCGGGAATCGTTTCAACTGTATATTACGAGTAATAGTTCAATGCTTATGCCGGATTCCTTTTTTCACGAAGATATAGTTTACGGGGAATGCAGCTATGAATCCTGCGATCAGACTTAGTATCATTCCTTCCCAGAACAGCCAATCTGTAAGTTTTGCATCCATAAGACCCGGGTAGTAAACCTGTACCAAAACTTCGAATGTTTCCATGACAGCAATGCTTAATCCCTCTGCAATGAGTACTTGTTTGAATGCCCAGCGCCAGCCAAAGCCGGCTCTTTTGAGGGGAATAACCCCAAGCCCGAATCCTCCAATTGCGCCAAGAATGATTGACAGCGCCATTGAAGTATGGTTATCCATATTCAGAATTACCGCAAGGATCATTCCTGCAACTTCACCCAGACCGCACCCGATCAGGCAATGAAATGTTGCGCTGAAAGCAAGTTTTGTGTGGTTTTCACTTGTTGCCGATACACTATGATGCGGGTGCAGGTCATTCATTTTTGTTCAATGTTTATGTTTTGAGTTATTATTGGAGTGGTCCGGGCCCATCGTCATTTCTGAAGGGCTAATCTTCAAATATACCTGTGCCGAAAATGGATTTTTTCCGTAAACAGGCTGCAATTCCCCGGGAGTAAAATAAACACTCGCCTGCAATCCAAGAGATACATCAGTGTTATTCACCTGCGCCAGGCGGTAGTTTGTGCCAAGCGTAAGCGCATTTATTCCGAAAATTTTATCATGACCATATTCTTCAAGCTGTAGTTCATTCGGGTCTTTCTGCACAAATTCATATCTTCCGTAAACGTTTAATTTGTTTTTCTGTAAATTACTTTCCAGCAATAAAGAATGTTCCTTGTGATGCTCTCCCTTGTCATTCATACCCCACGCTATTGTTGAGTTAATATTCAGAAGCTTAGAAAAACTATAACTATGTATCACCGAAGCTGTTGTTCTTGTCACATCAACTCCGGGCTCCAGCTCTTCAGGGCTTTTTATGAATCCCTGAGAGAATTGTGCCACCAGGCTTTTATCCGGGCTTAATGATAATCGATAGCTGTATGAAGTAAATTTCGGCTTATCAAAATTATACCTGTTTTCATCAGGCTCGCTTCCGTTGAATGCAGAGCCTTCTAATTTTAGTATTCCGTATCTTAAGCCCAGAGTTGCAACTCCAAATGTAATGTGTGATGCATCCTGCCAGTGGTGTGAGAGAGGTGCATCGGGATTATTTGAGCTTGATACTCTGTGCATAAAAGCAACAGGGCCCAATGCGGGCTCTCCGGGATATCCAAAATATCCTGTGATATCGATATTCCTGTTTAATTTTTGAGTATATGCAATACTTAGCTCTGAAAAGAGATCGTGTGGATGCTGCCTGTTTACAAGCGGTTTGCCTTGCCAGGTTTCGCCGGATTGAAAAAGCAGCGGGTAACCATCGCCGCCTTCGGTAAAACGGTCAAGTGACATCATAAGTGAGAATTTCAGCAGTCCATTTGCAGAAATCTTTCTCTGTGCCATTGCCATGAACCAGTTAGGTGCATCCCACATAGACGACCCAAACGAACCTTCTTTATTTATATCAGTTGAAGTGTACCTGAGAAAAACGCTGCCATGGAACATAAACATCCAATTGCCGGAGTGCAGCATGTATCCAAACATCGGTGAATTATCGGGAAGCCAGCCGGTTCCGGAACCGTTCCGGTTCATTGGCAGGCTGAGGGAGTAAGCATGGGTCATTGAAAGTTCATCTTCCATATCCTTATCTTTATCCATATTCATATTCTGCATATTGTGGTCATGTTTTTTATCAATTGTCGAATCAACAACCATCAT
>JAUQWT010000025.1 GCA_030835005.1 Ignavibacteria bacterium
GGCGGTGTAAGCAGATTCCAGTTAATTCCGTTATCTACTGATTTGTTCAGTACAGTAGGCGAGCCGCCAACTCCGTAACCGGCAGAAGTTGATGGAAATGCCAGTGAATACACCGTTCCGGACCCGCTGGTCTTTATATCCCAGTTTGTTCCGGCATTGGTCGTCTTAATGATCTGCTTAAGCGTGCCTGCAACATATCCTGTGAGCGGGTTCTCAAAAAACACATCATAAAACGTTGCTGCAGAGCCGGTAACAGTAAATACCCAGCTTGTTCCGCCATCTGTGGTTTTGATCACATTGCCGCTGAGCGCACCTGAAAGATAGCCTGTTTGAGAGTTCAAGAACTGTAATGAATTGATGGATGAAGAAGTGGGCGATGTCACCTGGATCCATTGCGAATTAACTGTCATAACAATCGCAGTTAAGAGCAGGACCGCTTTAAGGATACTATTCATAACGAGGGAATTTAGTTGGTAAAATGGAAACTCTTACTCAAAAATATATTATAAAGATTGTTAAAACAAGTATTTTATTTATTGGGAATACTTTCGTTTTCATTGTTTTTGGGTGATTTTTTACGGTTCATTAATAACCCGCCGATTGCAGCAGCGAAAATCAGTATCAAAACAAAATTCGTTCCTGTCGATAGTGTCTTGCCGGTGTAGTAAGTTTTAGGCTCCATCTTAAATTCTATCTTGTGTTTTCCCTTTGGTACAATTACGCCGCGGAACAAATAATTTGTTTTAAGTATCTCCGCCGGCTGGCCATCTATATATACTTTCCAGTCAGGATAGTAAACTTCACTTATAAAGAGCAGATTATTGCCCGATGCCTCCACGTCAAGAGAAAAGTCGTTAATGTTATAGCTTGTAAACTGCGCTTTTACGGTTGAATCCGGAATATCTATCTTAACTCCCGGGTCCTTTTCAAGATAAGCAAGTTGTCTCGGGTCAGCTTTGCCGTCCTTTATATTATTGAGAATATCTAAACCACCCGCAACCTGGTATGAATTCACAAAGAAAGCCTTTGGCAGATAATTCTTATTCTGCAATATGTATTTTGTACCTTTGAATACCGGGATGAACATTGAATCATTATATGGTTCATCTGTAATGATGTACTTCGTGCTCATGAGCTTCCATGCATTCGGATTTGTTAAGCCAACAACATCATCCATATCCTGAAATATGCGCAGCTTTGCGCCTTGATACCCGTAAACATTCTGTAGGCGCCAGAAAGCCAGAGTATTTTCTCTGACCGGCTGACCTTTTTGCAGATTCAGTACCCTAAAATCATTTGTGTTCTTTTCATTCTTCAGTATCCAGTCAACATAATCGGGAGTCTTGAAATATGCTTCCTTATCGGTTTTGTTATCCCAGTGTAACGTCTTAAAATCGATATGCCAAAGATCAATCACTATCAGCACAACAAGCGCAAATCCGAACAATTGGTATTTAATATTTCCCTTTATGAAAAAGTAACATGTGGCAAATGCAGCAAGTAACAAAAATCCTACGATCAGCATTTCAGACTTAACATTCTCGTAAGCAATAGTTGATATTTGCGATACATACTGCTGTATCTGCTGAGCGTTCGCTCCCTGTGCCTGCAGTTTTTGTATTAAGGGACTTGACTGAACCTGCGTAGTATAATAATCCTGGAATCCAATAACAGAAATAACAATTGGTAAAGCAAGTATTGGGAAAATGAATTTAGCCGAACTTAA
>JAUQWT010000249.1 GCA_030835005.1 Ignavibacteria bacterium
TAAAATCAACCGGGATTTCTGAACTTAACGTGTTTATCCCGATATAAGTAAAATTATATTTAAACAACCTCCCTTTATTTGCTGCGACCCATATGCTGTTTGAATCCGCCGCATTTGCGTATGAAATTCTTACACTATCTGTGCTCAGGTAAGAAACAACGGGTTCCCAAGTAATGCCAAGGTTATAGCTTATTCTCAGGGAATTCATTGAAGTAACAACAAGCATATCAGAAGAAGGAACATTTATAAGACTTAAAGTACCTGATCCAAGTCCCGTTCCGATCTCAACCCAGTTCAATCCTCCGTTTGTTGTCTTTGTCAGACGGATAGCATCAGTAGTAAATCCAGTCGTTGAATTAATAAACACAGTCTGATATGCATAATTGAGTCCATTGTTTAACGTTTGCCATGATCCATTCAGCCCGCCGGTTAATTTATAGAGCTTGTCATTATCACAAAACCAAATAAGATTTGTATCAAGGACACCCATACAGTTATCTATCAGAATTGTTGTAACCGGACTGTTCTGAGAATAAAGCCAGTTAGTTCCGCCGTTCCTGGTAATGAAAAAACCGCATGTATCAAAATTCCCCCCGGGAGGATCTCTCAGAAATATCCCGGTGTTAGCATTAAAGAAATGCAGATTATCTATCCAATAAGGCTGAGTGTAGAATTGTTCAATCCAGTTTAATCCGGCATTGGTTGTTTTATACAGCTTATCGCCTGAACTGCCTCCGCTGACCCAGGCTGTATTTTCATTAAAAGCTGATACATGATAATAAGGAATGACCGGCAATCCGGAATTTACCAGGCTCCAGTTCAATCCTGCATTTGTAGACCTGACAACCGTTCCACCTGAACCGCACGCCCAGATTATACTTTGGTTAACGACGCTGACTTCATTATAGTTTGATGCAGATGGGGTCTGGTAAGTTTTCCACTGTGCTAACAATACTTCTGTTGAAATGATTAATTGTAAAGCGGCAACGATAACAGAGAGCTTACGCATAAGATTTAACCTCCTTATAAATTAAAGCTAATAAAACAAGGGGGTGAAATCAAGTGAATTTTCAAAAATTATTAAATTGAATCTATATAAAGTTTAGTAAGCATGTATGTTTCTTCCAATCCTTTTATATGTGTCCGTTCTACTCCATGAGATGCCGATACACCCGGGCCAATGAGTCCGACCCTCACGTCATAACCTGCAGCCAGCGCTGCAGAACCATCTGAGCCGTAATAGGGATAAATGTCAGTTACAAAATTGATATTATTCTTAGCCGCAAGCGAGCGAAGCTTTTTGGTAACGGTAAAATCATACGGCCCGGTAGAATCCTTAACACAGATCGAAACAGCATCTTCCTTACCTGTGCATCCTTCGCCTATTACTGCCATATCCAGTACCAGCAGTTCTTTGGCTGAATCCGGTATCCCGACACATGAGCCGTGCCCGACTTCTTCATAATTTGAAAAATAAAACCCTATTTTCTTTTTACTTGCAGCAGATGAATACTCTTTTATCAGTTCTATCATAATTGCGGCGCAGGCCTTATCGTCAAGAAAACGGCTCTTGATAAATCCGCTTGAAGTATGCTCAAAGCGGGTATCATAAAAAATAAAGTCGCCAACATCAATTCCCAGCTTCTTAACATCCGTAATATTCCTTACAAGCTCATCAAGCCTTATGGACATATTATCAACGCTTCTTTTGGTTTCGTTAATGCTTTTATTCACATGCGATGCCGGGTTATTGAGCAGAAATGTACCCCTGTACAGCTTCCCTTCAAAATTCCTGACGGTCACATATTCACCCTCAAATGAATTGAGTTCCAATCCGCCTATTTTAGTTATTGCCAGAGTTCCGTCATCTTTTATCTCTTTGACCATTGCACCCAAAGTATCAACATGCCCCGTAACAACCAGTTCAGGGTTTTCATCAAAGGATACCAGCAAAGAGCCCTAATTGGTTTTGCTGATCATCACATTCATTCCTTTGAATAATTTCTCGATATACTCAATAACTTCAATCGTATACCCAGTTGGAGAATCTATTTTGAGGATCTTTTCAAGTGTCTTTACAATTTCTTTCATTTTATACTGATGTTGGGATTAAATATGTAGAATTTCTTTCAATAAAATGGCTACTTAGTACTATCCGTTACAACTTTGTAAATCTCTTCGCCGTCTTTAACCATACCGTATTTTTCGCGAGCTACTTTTTCTATCTTGCTGTCAGACGTTTTCAAAGCTTCGATCTCTTTCTGCAGCATTATTGTCTTATCCTGCTCGCTCCGTAATTTTTCCTTCAGTTCGCGGTTTTCCATTTCGAGCTCAACCCTCTGCAGTATTCCCTTTTTGCCGAAAACTGCATATGAAAGGATCAATAACAGAAGAGCCACATATAAAAAGAACTTCCTTCTGTGGTATATATACCTGACTATGTTTTTAAAAAAACTGTCGTCTTTCAATGTTCTTTTTGCCGGCTGCATTAGTGTTTTATCTTAAAACCAAAACTGCGCAAAGATAACTCTTTATTGCTTTAAACTTAATTCAATAATCCTGTTCAGAAGCTGGGGAAAGCTTATCCCCACAGCGCTTGCAGCTTTAGGGACAAGGCTGAACTCTGTCATGCCCGGCAAAGTGTTCACTTCAAGGCAGAATGATTCACCTTTTGAATTCAGCCTGAAATCAACTCTGGAATATACACGGCAGTTAAGAGCCCTGTGGGCGGCCAGGGATTTCTCCTGCAGATCCTTTGTCAGTTTTTCAGGTATATCAGCCGGACAGAAATAATCCGTAAATCCTTTTGTGTATTTATGTACATAATCATAAAACCCGTCTTTGGGTTTTATCTCAACAACGGGAAGTGCTTCATCACCCAGGATACCGACTGTCAGCTCTCTGCCTTCTATAAACTGCTCAACCATTACCTTATCAGAATAGCTGAAAGCTGAATTCAAAGCATCCGGGAGCTGTACATCTTCAACATCCGGCTGGACTATCGAAAGTCCCACTGTGCTGCCTTCATCATTTGGCTTAATTACTGCCGGATATCCAACCTTAAGCTTAATACTCTCATCTACTTTTGTAAGATCTGAATTAGATTTGTTCAGCATGAACCATGGAGCTGTAGGTATGCCGCAGTTACCGAACATTATTTTTGTGATATCTTTATCCATTGCCATTGCGCTTGAAGTAACGCCGGAGCCGGTATATTTTACTTCACGCATTTCAAGCAGGGATTGTATCTTCCCGTCTTCGCCGAATTTGCCGTGCAGTCCAAGGAAAACAATATCAACATTATCAAAATGCGGAGACAAGATACACTCCAGCACTTTTTTGCTGCTGTATGTGTTTAGTTCTTTTACAGTGGGGAATTCACCGCCAATCGATTCACGCCCCCCAAATATTTTTTCTTCATCCGGCTGCTCAGCACCAAATACTGGATCAACAACTTTTACATTATGGCCGGTATCTCTTAATCCATTAGTGATCGCTTTGCCTGAAGCAAGTGATACATTTCTTTCTGCTGAATTACCGCCGGTTAGTACTATTATATTCAATTCTTTTTTTATTAATTGTTTCTAAGCAAGTCAAGTTTTTTTATTGCTGTTTCATTAAGCTCTTTTTCCCCGCCAATCATTCTTGAATAGAAACTTATCTCAGCAAACTGCTCGGCTTTTTCTGTTAAGTAATAAGCTTCCTCAAGTGTTTCCCCCATTGTTACAAGCCCATGATTTGAAAGCAATATTGCATTGTGTTCCATTACCCGGCCTGCAATAGAATCCGGTACTTCATCAGTGGATGGTGTAGCATATTCTGCAACG
Source organism: Ignavibacteria bacterium (assembly GCA_030835005.1). Taxonomy (GTDB): domain Bacteria; phylum Bacteroidota; class Ignavibacteria; order Tepidaquicellales; family OLB5; genus OLB5. The sequence goes on from JAUQWT010000249.1 coordinate 3,828, forward strand.
GGGATCTTACCAAGCTTTAAATAAATTTCCGGAAGAACTATCTTATCAAGTGCAATCCCCGAACATGCAAAAGCCGAACAGAATACCGGATGAGTATGAACCACTGCATTTATTTCTTTCCTGTTTTTGTAGATATAAAGATGAAGTTTAAGCTCGCTGGATGGCTTTTTCCGTCCTTCG
>JAUQWT010000250.1 GCA_030835005.1 Ignavibacteria bacterium
TGAGTGAATCATTTTGTACTTTGTATTCGGGTCCCGGTTTATCATCTTTTCCCACAAAAGACGATCTCCCTAAAAAGATCAGATTGATGTCAGGATGAAATTCTGATGCAATGTATTTATACGTAGTGTAAGATCCTCTCAGGTCAATTCCGCCTCTTCCGAAATTAAGTACTTCAACCTTTTTGCCTGTTATTGCAGCAAGCTTGTCTTCAAGAAGTTTCCGGAAATGATACCTGTCAAAAAGCTCGAGGCCTTGGACCATTGAAGCTCCAATAAGAGCAATTCTCAATGTATTGTCATTTTTTTCTTTTGGGTAACCGGGTCCTAGGTAACCATACTGGTTTACCCAACCCATACCAAACCCTTCGTTAAGTGAAAAGATCTGAGCATTCGGCTTCCTTAGCAGCCCGAGCTTTGGGTCATCATAGACGATTGAAGGCAGAAAGACTTCTGAAAACCTAAAGAATATCTCGAGCAGTATCATCGTAATGACAAATGCTGCAGATAGCTTCAATATTGATAGAATAATTTTTTTCATTGATTAAAACTGAAAATACACAAACGGCATTGGCGTACTTTGCAGCATATAGGGAACTATAACCGCCCACATAGCAGCACTGATGCCCAGCATATAAGGCGTATTAAACTTCAATAAGTATGCATGCGTTTTATATTTGATCTCAAGCAAATCAAGAGAGAATGAAATTACAATATATGATGTCATTATTAGCAATACCCTCACCAAAAAATCGCTTTCATGCCACTGCAATATTCTTCCCATAATGAAAAAGGCATCACTAACAGACTCAGCTCTGAAGAAAACAAATGTGAATGTTACATAGCACAGCAACAACAGCATGCAAAGTCTATTATACAAAAATGAAGGAAATTTTTGACTTAGATTCTTTCTGAATTTTCTTGAAAAAGCTTCATAGACCAGAACGATCCCATGCAGTGCCCCGAAAATTATGAATGTCCACCCGGCACCGTGCCAAAGACCAACCAGTACAAAAGTAGTAAAGAGCGAAAATGCGACTGAAAATTTTCCCCAATTACGTGTGCTTATAGAAAGAGGAGTGTACACATAATCCCTGATGTAAGTGGAAAGTGATATGTGCCATCTTCGCCAGAATTCAGTCATGCTTTCGGAAAAATATGGCTGTTCAAAATTTTCCATAATATTAATGCCCAGCATTTTTGCCGTTCCGCGGGCAATATTTGTATACCCCGAAAAATCTGCATAGATCTGGATCGTAAAAAGTACAACTGCCATAATCAGCTCAATAGATGCATAATACGAAGGCTCGGCGTAGATCTGATTAATTACTCTTGCGGCCGTATCACCTATTATCACTTTCTTGAACATTCCTAGGGTTATCAGAACTAACCCCTCTTTCATAAGCTCAGGATCAAACTTGCGCTCGGTTTTAAGCTGAGGAAGAATATTACGTGCCCGTTCGATCGGCCCGGATAGTATTTGCGGAAAAAACGAAACAAAAAGTGCAACATCTATTACGGAATCAGACGGTTCAGAATCACCCCTGTAAATATCTATTACATATGTAAGAGCCTGAAAAGTATAAAAAGAAATACCGATTGGGAGAATAAGGTTAAGATGAAGCCAGTCCAGATTTCCGCCAAACACAGAAAACGCGCTATCAAATGATTCAACAAAGAAATTGAAATATTTGAAAACTGCAAGTACTCCAAGGTTTATAATAAGACTTATATATAGAAGTAATTTTTTTCTATTCCGGTTCTGAGTGCTGTAAATGAACTTTCCGCACAAATAAACAGTAAGTGTTGTTAAAGCCACTAGTGAACAGAATCGCCAATCCCAATATGCATAGAACAAGTAGCTGCATAACAGAAGGAATACATTCTTAAGCCTCCATGGAAGCAGGTAGTAAACCGGAATAACAATTAAGATGAAGCTTAGGTATGTAAATGAGTTAAATAGCAAGTAATCAGCAGATTATATCAAATTTTGACTGCAAAATATCAATATATTTAAACAATATCTATGTTATACACATTAATGATTTCCGCTGATCACTTTCCAACTAATTTGTACCGGTGGCAATCAATCAAATGGTCATTCACCATTCCGATAGCCTGCATGTTCGCGTAACAAATTGTTGAACCGACAAATTTGAATCCGTCTTTTAAAAGAGTTTTGCTCATTTCATCTGATTCTTTTGTCCTTGCCGGCAGATCTTTAAGTGACTTCCTTGCGTTCTTAATTGTTCTTCCTTCTGTAAATTGCCAAAGATACTTATCAAATGAACCATACTTATCCTGTATATTAAGAAATGCTCTTGCGTTAGTAACAGCGGCATTTACCTTAAGCTTATTCCTGATAATTCCGGCATCCTCAAGAAGTGAAGCGATCTTCTTATCATTATACCGCGCTATCTTTTCGGCATTAAACCCGTCAAAAGCCTTCCGGAAGTTTTCACGTTTGTATAAAATTGTTCTCCAGCTTAAGCCTGCCTGGAATCCTTCCAGTATCAGGAATTCAAAGAGTTTTTTATCATCATGAACCGGGACTCCCCATTCTTCATCATGATATTTAACATATAACGGATC
>JAUQWT010000251.1 GCA_030835005.1 Ignavibacteria bacterium
TCAGAACAACATGCCCGGGATCAAATGCAGGGTCTTGTTCAACACTCTCTGCAGAAGAATATTTCAGCAGTTCATTTGCCAGCATGACTTTTTCATATTCATTATGCTCCATTTTCGCTTTTTCATATTGATCTAACAATTCCCGTGGCGCTTTGCTCTGGCTAAACAAGCCCATCGAAAATAAAATTACAAATAATAAAATTAATGTTTTCATTTTTCTCTCCTTTAAATTCAAAATACAGCATTACGGCACATACTTCGGAACCGGGTCACTGTACGGACCCTTTCCTCCGGCACCTATTGCCTGTATCCTGAACCAATATTTAGTTCCGCTAGTGAGATCTCTCAGTAAGATCCTTGATTTAGTTGTTGATTCAATTGACTTCCATTTACCATCACTTTTACCCTCTTTAGAGATCTCGATATTAAATATCTTCGCACCCCTGACTTTCCCCCATTTCAGCCTGATTTCTCCTTCGTTTTCTGTAACTTCTGCCAGCAGGCTTGATTTCCCCGGTCTGCCGACCGGTACCGGGTCGTTTCTAACCTCCATCCCCGCACTCCTGATGATTTCTTCATCTCCAAGAGCCTTGCTTTCAACATAAGAAGCAAGCCTTGTGATCTTCTTGTCCAGCTCTGTTTCAAGACATTTAGTTTCGTTCTTCAATTCCAAAATTGTTTCTTTTAATCTTCTAAATTCTGTGTATTTCTTCTCAAGCCTGCTTGCTGCATCAAGTATTTCCTCCGTTGAAGGATCCGGATTCTGAAAAAAGGGATTAACTGAAATTCTGTTTGCGTATTCTACGGCTTTCTTGATCTTCGTTTTTATATCAAGTTCTCTTAATGAAAGCTTTATTTTTTTTGACATAACTGAAGAAACTTTATTGCATTTCTGCATTCAAGAGAATTGGACAATCCGGCTCAATTATGCGGAAATCTTGATTGCATTACAAAAATACAGGCTGCACTTGGGTGAAAACAAAGAAACATTTTCTGGTTTCTACCATTGGAAAACTCCCTTAGTAACGAAATTTATTGCAAATATGAACCATAATCGGTATTTTTGATGTGTACTTTGTCCATAGTTTTTTGCGGGGTCTGTTTGAACTTCGTTTTGCTTCGGTTTCATTTCCTGCAGCATTTTGACAGAAAATAATACTGTCAATGAGAAATATTAAGATGAACTATGGGCACTCCAAACCTGATTTCACTGTTAAGATCATTCACAAAAGAAGAACTGAAAGAATTCGGCAAATTCGTACGCTCTCCCTATTTCAATACGCATAAGGACCTTGTTAATTATTATTCATTACTAAAAGCTAATTATCCTGATTTCAATCGACCTGAGTTCACCAAAGAAGACATTTTCAGGAAAGTCTATCCAGGTAAGAAATTCAGCAACAGAGAATTGCTTAAGCTGAACTCAAGGATGAATCACCTTGGTAATGAATTTCTTAAATTGCGAACAGACAAATTCAGTGATGACTACAAGCTGCTTGGTGAATTTCTCAGCAGAAATCTGGGGAAACAGTTCAGCACTCTTTATAAATCACTAAGTAACTTTGTGGATAACGAATCTGAGATAGACAACCTGATCTTTGTGAGGAAGATATATCTTGAAAGCGCTCTGATAAGATATAACATGAACAGGGACAGGCAAAGGCAAATTTGCGGAGAAATAGTTGAAAGAGGCAATTAT
>JAUQWT010000252.1 GCA_030835005.1 Ignavibacteria bacterium
TTGAAATTGAATCAATTAACAAATTCATAAAATAACCTAACAAAATAACTTTATGGCATCATTAACATTAGACGATTTAGCTGGTAAGTTCCAAAGCGAAACCTTTAAGGCAACTCTGAGAGGAACTTTTACCAAAGCGCTCAGTTTTTTCGGCTCCGGCTTTATGGTAGAGGCCCCCGAAGACATTGTAGATCCCGGCCAGACCGGTAAGTTCGGAAACCTCCCGCAGTGGAATGTGGACACTTCCGATCCAGATCAGATAACCAGCTCTTCAACGACTCCAATAAACAAACTTACTGCATATAAAGACAGATTCCCATGGATGGAACTTGAAAAAGGATGGGGCGCACAGGAGCTTATCAACACCGTTGCGGGAAGAGGCAATGACATGATTGAAGAAATAGCCGTTCACATCGGAGAGTACTGGGCATATGCGCTTCAGAAAAGAGCATTAAATATTTTAAAGGGAAATTTCGCAACTGCGCTTGCATCAAGCCACTCAACAGGGAACACTTATACCGGAGCAGTTATATCCAATGCAGGAGTATTGGCAGCTAAATATAAACTGGGTGACTGGCATAGAATGCTGAATATCATTTTGATGCATTCCAAAGTTCACGGTGATGCGGTTACAAATAATCTCATCACTTTCCCCGCCGGTCCTGTTGGAAATAACACCTTTGTTACCGGCAATCCGGGCCAGATTCTGGGACTCATGCCTTTTGCTGATGACGATTTAACTGCAACAGCGGGAGTTTACTCTTCATTTCTGGGCGGCAGAGGCTCAATGGTGTATAAACTTCGCACAAGACCCGGCTCTGCAATGAGCAGCAAGAATGTGATCCAAACCGGAGGGATCTATCTTGAGCTTTCGCGTGATGCGAAAACAGCAGGCGGAACTGACGAGATAATCACAAGAGTTTCGTGCATGGTCCATACTCCCGGTGTTGCCTGGGCAGATGCTGCTCCGGAGAATCCGACACTTGCCCAGCTTGCAACAGGCAGTAACTGGGCCAAAGTAGCTCCGGATAAACTCATAAAGATCGCCGAGCTGAAGACTCAGTAAAATTCATCTAATCTGAATTTTCAATAGAACACTTTAACGGTTTCCTCCGCAAATTTCAATTGCGGAGGTTCAAACCGCATACTAAAACAATTTGAGAAGAATATGGCAGATAGCAGTATTTCCAGCAGTAAAAATGCAGAAGTTTATGAAGTTAATCCGAAAATTATGGACTCAGCACAGGGATATTCAGCCTTTATTGATGGTGATAATATCATGGTAGTACCCAACAGGTACGGAGAGGGCTATAATTCGCAGAACGAAAAGATCAGCATTATCAGGGAAAAGGGATTTGTACTGGTGAACGGTGAGAGAAATTCTGTATGTAAATTTGAAAAACTGAGCGATAAGCAGCTCTACCAGCTTGTAATAGCTGGTGTGATAATACTTAACCCGCAGCAACAGGCAGAATTCAGGAAAAAGTTCTTCAGCCAGGGAAGACCCGATCAGGAAAAGAAAAAGTAAAAAAACAAAGAAATGTCATTTCAAAATTTTGTAACCGAAGAAGACCTGAAGTCATACATACCAGAGCTTTCGAAGCTTTTGTGGATTGACGAGGCAAGTTTTGACAGGCAGAAAAAAGAATCTGAAAAACTATTTCTCAGCGATCTTGCGGACCGCGGATACAGGGCTGCTGATATTATGCCGGAACTTGTTCTGAGAAATTCAGGAGTAAATATTTCAACTGATGAGACAAAAGAATCCTCGAAAGAAGATATGATACCAAGGCAGCGATTTGTGCTAAGCGTAAGCAAATTTGTTTCAGGCGGTTCGAAAGTAATATTTCTGGAGGGCTCAAATGATAAGTCTGCATGGGAAATTGTACATACTGAAAACCCGGCGGGCATAATCAACACAACTTCCATCATAAGCAAACATTTTCGATTCTACAGAACCAGGGCAGTTGTTTCAGGCGGTTCGATAGATTTCAAAGCGTATATTACTGAAACCACTTATGAAAGAATGCTTATATACAAGTGGCTTGAGCTGATATTGCTTGACAGGTACACACAGGAAAATGACCAATATCACTTAAAGATGAAATATTTCAAGAGCAGGTATGACGGATTATGGAATGTGATAAATATTTTCTGCGACAGCAATTTTGACGGTTCAGCGGATAAGACTGAAGCCGGCAGACCGGCGACCATAACTATACTTAAGTAAGCAGCCAAAAGTAAAAAAAAGAAAAGCAAAAAACCAAAAAATACAAAAATGCTTTACTCAACTGCAGCAAACTGGATTCAACAGAAAATAGATCACTTCAATCATACATACCCCGTTTACGGGAACCTGAGAAATATCGATGTATATCCGCTCAGAAAGAATTTGCCTTCAAGCCAAATGGATAAAAGGTACTTTGTGAAGTTTGCAGAAATTGATGAGATACGGGATGAGACATTATTGTACAGGATAAAAGTTGAGATTGAACTTCATTTCTTAATAGGCAAGAAGCCGCTTGAAAATTACAGAATTGCCGCTGATGAATTCCTGTTCAACCTGGCTTCCATTCTGCAGAATGATACAATTTCGGGGCTTGAGTACAATGAGGGCTCTGTTTTGTTGACAAATATCCGCAACCTGAAAATCACAAAGCTGAACAACTTTGACCCGACCGGGAATTACCTGGTTCCAAACATAGAGTTTGAGCTTGAAGCAGTGATTGATGAAGAAAGACGGTAAGTAATAACGCAATTTTCTAAAAACTAAACAATAAGCAAAATGGGAAGAGCATTAAGAGATAAAGGCGGCAATTTGCTGCTGTTAATAGAACTGGATAGTTCAAATGCGCTGCCGGGCAGCATAGAAAACGGAGTAAATGCGCTTAATTGCGGGCTGCTGGCAGAGTCACAGCTTGATATTGAAGCAAATGTTGAAAAATTCAAGGCTGAAGACGGGAGAACTTACGGGCAGGATGAAGAGTATGAAGGCAGAACTTCGGGGGTTTTAATGGAAACTTCAAAAACAATAGCAGACTACCTGGCATTTGGGGTCAGGAATAAGATTCATCTTGAGATCAAATATGAAGGCCTAAAAGGGGGCAAACACCAGGAGGTCTTCAAAATAGTAGATGTTACACCGCAGATGCATTTCAAAACTCCGGGCGGGACAAAGGCCATGAAGTACAGTTCAACTGCTATTCCGCCTGAGCAATCCGTAACATTTCCGGAATCAGATATCGCCGCAATTGAATCAGCCCTAAACGTGAATATCCGGACTGCGGGTCCGATAACAATAAATGCAGGCGAAGAACATGTGATAGTTGAAACCGATCTTTAGGCAAAAAGTAAAAAAACAAAAAAAATAATAAGCAAAGAAAGACAATAATTGAATTATGTCAAACAAGATCTATTCATATAAGGACAAAAGCTACAAAATGGCGCCGCTGAATTTGGGATTAATGAACAAGGCCGCTCCCCTTCTCATAAAATACCGCAAGCTGCATT
>JAUQWT010000253.1 GCA_030835005.1 Ignavibacteria bacterium
TAGCGGAAACTTGACTTTTCATGGAGAAATTGCTCATAATATAAATTCAGCAGATCCTTTATCAATCAAATTCAATAACGGTTCGATATTCACACAGTCATGCCCAGGGAACATTTTCAATACTATAGGTACATCAAACACTACAATATTTAAGAACGGGTCTTTGTTCAATATCCAGCATAATAATGCGTTAAGTCCTTTCGGTTTATTGGCTCCAAATTCAAAAGTAGTTTTCGAATCTGAAAGTAATCTTGTGATCTCAGGAACATGTTCGATAAAGTTAAATGGCAGAACAATTCCAAATTTGATGATTAAGCCAAATGCTTTTTTAAACGTTTCAGAATTTTTTATGGAAGGTCTTACAATTAATAACTTGATTGTACAGAATTCAGGTTCATTAATGATTGAAAATACAAATCCTCACTCTGCACCTGAATTTAATATCCGGGGCAATATCAATGTTTTGGGTTCATTCAGGTTCAGCACTAACAGTGGCAGCAGGTTTAAAATACAACTAAATGGATCAGAAGTACAAGAAATAAGCGGGTCAGGCGAAATCACGATTCCCGAAAATAATGAGCTGTTTTTGATTGATAATGATTTAGTTTTATATAGAGACCTGAATATTGACTGCCCGATTTCTCATAATTCTGGCAGTGTAATCTTGAATGGTCATTTCATTAGATTGCCGAATACGAGAAATGAAAATGCATTTCTCAGTCGGTGCAAAGACGCCCATGATCAAAAAATAGTTTCTAAAGGCATCATTCCTTCAGAATATTCGGTTTCTCAGAATTATCCGAATCCTTTTAATCCTGTGACAAAGATCGATGTTGCCCTACCGGTAGATTCAAGAGTTACTTTGAAGGTTTACGATATCACGGGGAAAGAGGTTAAAACAGTTATTAGTGATCAAGTGGCAGCCGGTTACTTCACACTCGATTTTGAATCGGCAAACCTCTCCAGTGGAATATATTTTTATCAATTTAACGCGGTTAGCGAAACCAGATCTTTTACAAAGGTAATGAAAATGGTACTTGCGAGATAAACGCAGGCAGAAGTGTTAAACTCTTTGATCTCTTGCTACAATTAAGACTGCAATTTCCTCTTATTTAAGATATTAATAAATATGGGTTTGTTAGTTCTTACCGTGATAACGGTATAATTTCTACTATTTCTTAACTAGTAAGAAAATTTAATATATTGATAAACAATATTTTAAAAAAGAAGATCTTGAAATCAAACTTTCTGTGGCTTGCTTTGTATAGTAAATTGAGATTATGAACATAAATAGCTTCTAAGTTATTGTAATTATGTATTATAAACTTGACAACCCAAATAGTTACTAACGGATATCCCTATGAATTTACTAGCTCTAATCACTATATAATCGGGTTTAGAGCTATTTTGAAAAATCAAGTGGTTACTGATTGTTTTATGGGCCAGAACACTGTTATATTTGTAAAGAACAAAATTAGTAGGGGAAGCAGAAAAGATTAAAAATCAATGAATCTTTTCAATAACTGATCCCGAAAAATGAAACTCTTAAAACCTATAGTTTTCCTGGCCGTTCTGACAAGTCTTTCACTTTCTCAAACAACCTATATTTGGACCGGAGCTGTTAGTTCAGGTTTTAGTACAGCCGGCAACTGGTCCCCTATGCGGCAGGTTGGATTGAACACTGATGTTCTTGTGTTTGAAAGCGGCACCAGTCTGAATGTAACAAATGTTTACCAGGTAACCGTTGGACAGTTCATAGTTCGGGAAAATACTAACTTGATACTCTCCCCTGCATCAGGAAATACAAAATGCATTACAATAAAAGGTGCTGCAGGAGAAGATCTTCTTGTAGAAGGCGGCTCTTCATTGAAAATTTCAGGTAATGATCCCTCATTAAATATATACTTATCATCTGGTGCTACTGCCAGCATCAATGGTAATTTAACTTTCCAGGGCGAATCAACTCATAATATTAATTCTGCTGACCCATTATCAATAAATTTCAATGCCGGTTCAGTGTTTACACAGAATTGCCCGGGCAATATTTTCAATACAAATGGTGCTTTAAACACTGTAATATTCAAGAACGGTTCGGTTTTTAAAATCAATCATACCAATGCTTTGAGTCCGTTTGGAGTATCTGTACCAAACACAAAAGTTGTTTTTGAAAATGAAAGCAATCTCGTTATTTTAGGAACAAGTTCAATAAAGCTTGATGGCAGATCAATTCCAAACTTAACAATAGAGCAGAATGCAGTATTAAATGCATGTGAATCTTTCTCACAGGGAATGACTATTGGCAACCTTACTATAAAAAGTTCAGGCTTACTAAAGGTCGAAAACACAAATAATAACCATTTGTCTGATTTCAATATAACGGGAAACTTGGATGTGTCAGGTTCATTGAGATTCAGCACTAATTCCGGAAACAGGTTTAATGTGAATTTCAATGGCACAGATACACAACGTGTCAGCGGCAGCGGCGAGATTGTTCTCCCCCAGAATCTCCAGCAGTTCACTATTGATAATGATCTAGTATTACTCAGAGATTTGATAATCGATTGTCCTATATTTCATAATTCCGGCAGTATTATTCTCAATGGACATTCAATTAATTTACCAAATACAAAAGTTATTACGGGAGTTACGCGACCGGGTGATGAACTAACTGAACTCAGTACAATTCAGAAAAACAGTTCACCTATAGATTTTTCGATTTCACAGAATTACCCTAATCCGTTTAATCCTTCAACAAAAATCGATTTCACTTTACCGGCAGCTTCAAGAGTAACGCTCAAAGTTTACGATATAAGTGGAAAAGAAGCAGTTACTTTGTTAAATAGTGAGGTTGAAGCCGGCTTTCATACAGTTGATTTTAATGCATCAAACTTATCGAGCGGGATATACTTTTACACTATTCTTGCCGGAAACTATTCCAAAACAATAAAGATGATCCTTGCAAAATAATAATCTATCTTAAAACGGGTATTTATACGCAGGTCAATGAGTCTGCTTTTTTTATCTTAATTTATTAATACCGTATTTTGGGTAGATGAATTCAACTCTATTTATCGATAATAAGATTAAATTAAACTATTTGTATTGATTATTATTTAATATCACTATTATAGGGTATTGAGATTACTAACGTTATAGGCTACCTTTGTGCAGTGATAAAACAGTAGTGAAACAAGCGAATAGGAGACTCAAATGAAAGCTGTTAACTTTATTATTTCAATGTTCCAGGTTACAATTGTTATATTATACATCCTTTTTTACAATGTACAATACTTTTGGTCCCTATACGGTACTGTTCAAAACCTGCTTAATGTTGTTGTGAAATAAGCTTAAAAAGTCAACAAAAGCAGCAGCAACCAGATTCCCTTTCAACTAAACATACAAAAAATTCGATATTTCAGGGTCAAGACCTTTTCTTGCCATTTGTCATTAATTTACGGTCTATTAATGACTTGAATATATAAAGCAACTCGCGAATATTAGGTGTATAATGTTCGTACGAATTACTTTAATAATTTTGGAATTTTTAACCGCAATACCTTTATTATATGCCCAGCCAAAAGTGTCTGATATTGAATTCAAAGGAAATGAGCATTTCACAGGTAAAGAGCTCCGTAATTTTATTGTAACTAAAGAGGGGAATTTGTTTTCTGAAACGCAATTTGATCTGGATCTTAAGAATATTATCAAGAATTATGAAGAATCAGGATATATTGAAGTTCAGATAAAAAGTTTTAAGAAGGATTATAATTTTGATTCCAGCTCTGTTGGTCTTTTAGTAATCATAGATGAAGGCAAACAGGTCCTTATAGGCGAGATAGTTTTCAAAGGTAATAAACTTTTTAACAATAAATACCTGTTGGAAAATATTTCCACAAGAGCTGGCGGTATTTTGGATGTTATGATCCTTAACAATGATATGGCAGCACTACTAAACCTTTACGAGAGAAAAGGATACACATTTGCATCTATAAGTATTGAAGATATAGAAGACTACACTTATTCAGGCACGAAAAAGATAAGGATTAAGATCAACATTCAAGAAAATGACAGGATTGAAGTAGATAATATTGTAATAGAAGGTAATACAAGCACCAAGAGAGATGTTATTGTTCGTGAAATTGCGCTTGGAGAAAACAATTCAATCTCACGGGAGAATTTATTCGATGTAAGAAGACGTCTCGAGAATCTTGGCTACTTCGAAAGAGTTGAACAGCCCAAAATACTGAAGTATAAAAACTCAACCGTACTACTTATCAAAGTGAAGGAAGGGAACACCAATACATTCGACGGAATCCTTGGTTATGTACCTCCTTCCCAGAATGAAGACAAGGGGTATTTTACCGGATTAGTGAATTTATCAATTAGGAATTTGTTTGGAACCGGCAGGAAAGTTGAGGCAAGATTCAAAAAAGAGATAAAAACTACGCAGGAACTTGAGTTGAAATATCTGGAACCATGGCTGTTTGGTTACCCTTTGAATGTTAACCTGTCATTTCTCCAGAGGATAGAAGATTCTACATTCATTAAAAGAGATTTCAGCCTTAAAGCAGATGCAATGATATCCAAAAAGTTCACCTTATCCGCAATGTTTAATTTTGAAAGAGTAATTCCAAGTCTTGCCGCCGGAAATTACTTCACCATATTTGATAGCAGGCTTTTGGCAGCGGGAGTGGAGATCAAGTTTGATAGCAGAGATTACGTCTATAATCCATATTCCGGCATTTTATATAAAACAAGTTATTCAGCCGGGCAGAAAAAGATCTATAATGCATCCAGCTTCGTCAATCAAAATATAACTGCAGATTTCACTATTCAAAGAGGGATGCTTGATCTTGATTTTTATCATTCGTTTTTCAAAAGGCAAAGCTCTGTTATAGGAGTGCATGGAGTTGAGATACGCTCTCCCCGCTTTGAAACGGCTGACCTTTACAGATTTGGAGGCATAAACAGTGTACGAGGCTACAGGGAGGGCCAGTTCCTTGGCTCGAGGGTTGCATGGAGCAATATTGGCTTGCGATATTCCATTACCCGCCGCAGTTTTGCTGAAGTATTCTACGACATGGGCTATTACAGGCGCCCTGAAGATGCATTGTTCAATATTCCTGCACAAGAGGGTTTTATATACGGCTATGGACTCGGCGTAAGGATAGAAACGGCATTGGGTATGTTTGGTGTAAGTTATGCATTAGGAAAGGGTGATTCAATACTCGAAGGGAAGATACATTTCGGGCTTATAAATGATTTTTGATCAATAATAGATTATCCTGTATTCAAATCCTTTCATATTCTTAATACTTTTTCCAATCGCACATTCACCGCATCTATCCCTTGTACAATAAAAATTGTAAAGCTGAATTGCAGCCTGCTCCAATGCAGGGGAATTGATCACAATTTCACTGTCTTTCAGAACTTGTTCGTTTATTACCCGCAATATTGAATTGTCGGGACTTATCTTTAATCCGCAGAACATTTTGAGAACATTTCGATTTATCAGGTCAATCTTAAAAACATTAGAATAAAGAAAAACAACAGGTATGATGACATTAATGATTATGTCTGCAATTCTCTGGGAACCAAGCAGATTATTCCTGCTCTTTGAGATTTTCCCAAAATCATAATGAAATTCCCAATATTTATCTTCTAAAGGCTCCATTAATTTTCTTAGCTCATTTCTTGCAGTTATGGTCCTAAAGTTTTTACTCTCAAATACTACGATTACTTTTCTGAAAAGGTCATCTTTAAGAATCTTCATGATGAGCTGAGCTCCATATGCGAGCCGAACAGTCGGAAAATTCTGCGGCCTCAGCCTGAAAAAGCTCCAGTCTGCCCTTGCAAGCTTTTCAATTTTCAATTCAGATTCAACCACTCTCCAATTAGCTTTGATCTTATCAATATAGTCATCTTTCATTTTTACATCAAACAATAGTCCCGATGTACCTAACAAAATTGATTGCAGTTCTATGATCTCACTTAAGCCATATTTCTTTAATCTTTTCAGGTTAAGAATTCCGGCAAGCTTAAGCATTTGTTCTTTATTCTTCGAAAAACCCAGCGCTTCAAAGATGAATTCAAATAGCAGCTGCTCCCACTGCTCTTTCTTATTCAGCACCTTTCCTCCGCCAAAAAGCGCAATATCTATTTCTTTCAGTCTTTCGGTATATCTGCGTGATTTCAACTTCAGGCGCTCAATTGCAAGCTTATCAAACCATTTTTCAATAATTTCATTACTAAGCCCGGAGGTTTTATCATGGCACGGCAAGCGGAATTTATCTGAAGGTTTTGATATTATTTCCTGCCATATATCATGAATTGATCGTTTTAAATGATTTGCAAGAATTACTGTTGGAAGATCTCTTTTTATGCGAAGTTTTGGAGGAGTTTTGTCATGCGAATCCCACATTACTACATGCAGTACTACTGAATTGTACCTTCTATCTTTTTGATGTTCATGTTCGGCCCAATTCCTATAGTCACAATGAATTTCAATATCACCCGTATAGACTTTGCCGCCTACTTTCACTTTTGCATCTTTGTAATCAGGCCCGGCATCATAATTCCTGTTGCCGTAAACAATGACCTCAACTTCTTCACCGCTATCTGCAACAAGATCGGAATAAAACTCAGCTCCGCCTTCCCAAATCCTGCAGATGAAAGATTCGTTAATATTTAGCCTTGATTTCAATGTTGTAGATATTAGAATTCCATAAAGGAATCAGAACACAAAGATAATAATATTTCCAGAGAATATAAATTGCTGCAGGGCTGAGGATTTTTGTTTTATTTTTTCAATAGCATAAAACCATTTATCTCATCATTTGCTTTCTTAGCATTTTCGCTTACGATCTCAATAAATTCGTGTGCATTTGCGGTTTTAGGGGCAGAGTAAATAATAGAGCGGCTTTGGTTTATCACAAACAAATCATGGTGAATAGAATTTATTGTCTTTTCAAGAGAATTCTTCTGTGCGCCAATTCCCGGAACCAGAATAGGAGTCTCAGGGCAATTCTTTGTCATCTTTTCAAGCTCACGGGTATGGTTTGCCCCAAATACAAAGCCAATCTTTTGTTCATTCCACGAAATAGCCTTTTCAACGACAACTTCCCAGAGTGGTTTTTTGTTCACAAGAAGAAACTGGAAATCATTTGCACCATAGTTAGAAGTTAGCGCGAGCACCCATGCAAATTTATTCTTTCTTCTCAAAAACGGCCTTACTGAGTCTTGCCCCATATACGGCTGGATTGTAATAGAGTCAAATCCGTAACCATCAAAATAGGTTTGAGCGTATTGTTCAGCTGTGTTTTCCATATCACCGCGTTTTGCGTCTGCGATAGTGATCAGATTCTCGGGAATCATGCCAAGAGTTGAGCGAAGTGCTGCAATTCCAAGTTCCTGCGCTTTTTCATAAAATGCAATGTTTGGCTTATATCCGCAGACATGGTCTTTCGTAGCCTCGATAACCAAATTGTTGAATTCCGCAATTGGGTTTACCGATGTTTTAACAAACTCCGGCATTTTTGAAATATCCGGGTCAAGGCCGACAATTAGATGAGAATTAGTTTCTCTTAAAGCCTGTTTGAATTTTTTATAGAAATGCAATGTTTGTCAATTAAAAATTAAGAATTAGGAATTACGAATTGTTTCTATACATAATCTTTTCTATTGCGGTAAGCATTAAGTATGAGCCCCAGCATGAAGAGATTGGAAAGCAAAAATGATACTCCATAGCTCATAAACGGCAATGGAATTCCAATAACAGGCATTATTCCCATAATCATACCCAGATTTATAAGAACATGAAAGGAAATTATCGTAGCAAATCCTATGCAGCAGATACTCAGGAACTGGTTTTTGCAGATATAGGCAATATGAATGGTCTGCCATATCATTATAAAAAAGAGCAATACTACAGCAATTGATCCCGCAAAACCAAACTCCTCTCCCACCATACAGAAAATGAAGTCGGTCCATTGTTCAGGAATATACTTTAGTTGTGTTTGAGTGCCCTGTAAAAATCCTTTGCCTGAGAGACCCCCGGAACCGATAGCTATTTTTGATTGTATGACGTTATAACCAGCACCCAGCGGGTCAGATTCAGGGTTGAACATACTTATGATTCTTCTTTGCTGGTACGGCTGTAACTTACTGTAAACCATATTGACAGAGAGACCCGAGGCAATTGTAATACATACTATCACCGCCGAAACAAGCAGATTCCGCTTGAAGACAAACATCATTGCTATAATAAAAACCACAGCGGCAACAAAATACCACGTTCCCAAGAATGCGCAGACTGCAGTAATAGCAGGGGCTGCAATGAAGAACATAATGTAGTTTGGCATCCCGGCCCAGTATAATACAGGTAGTATAAGGACAAGAAATACAAGTGTCGTTCCCATATCGGGCTGCATCATAATCAGCGCTACAGGCAGCAGGCAGATCCCAACGGCGAAGAAGAAATCACGGGGTTTCTTTACATCTGTATCCTGGCTTTTGTTTGAAAGAAAGAAAGCGAGAGCTAACACCGTGGCGACTTTTGCAAATTCCGATGGCTGAATACCGAATCCTCCGATGCTAAACCAGCTTGTCTGACCTTTAATTTTCTTTCCAAGAAACAGCACAGCGATGAGCATTAAAATAACAAGGCCGTAAAATAAGTAAGAGGACATTGCAATGTATTTTGGAGGCGTGTACATTATTGCTATTACAATAACGATACCAATAATTGCCGAGACCAGCTGCTTGGTGAAATTACCCGAGACAAGCTCATTACCATATGTGGCGCTGTAAATAGCAACCAGCCCGAATGATATCAGGCTTATTGCCGAGATGAAAACCACGAAATTAAACCTATCGAATAATTTAACCTGCATAAAATTATTTAATCAGAATGACCTGTAATTTCTTTGACTTCAGAATCATCATTAACGCCAAAAAGATATTTTAAAATTATACGCTGTGCAATTGGGGCAGCAACTGTAGCACCAAACCCAGCATTTTCAACCATTACACAAACTGCAATTTTCGGATTTTCGGATGGAGCATAGGCGATAAACCAGGAGTGATCTCTTCCGTGCGGATTCTGTGCAGTTCCTGTTTTCCCTGAGATTGATACTTCAGATGTTCGTATTCCGCGGCCGGTACCATTACCCTGAACTACAAGATACATTCCTTTTTGCACCAGCCCAAAATATTCTTTGTTTACCGGCAATTCTGTTCTTTTATAGTTGACAGGGGTCAGTTCTCCGGTATTTGGATTTTTCAGGAATCTTACAAGATGCGGCTGAAAAAATGTGCCTGAATTGGCAAGAATTGACGTATATACAGCCATTTGGAGTGGTGAAACACCAAGCTCTCCCTGTCCTATACCCAGGCTCACAACATAGCCCTGAGTCCATCCTTTGGGGCCGTAAACCTTATTGTAGTACTCAGTTGAGGGCAGGAGCCCCTTTGTCTCTTCCGGAATATCAATACCCGTCTTATCGCCGAAGCTGAACATTCGTCCGTATTTTGTCCAGTTGTCAAGACCGATCTTCAGCACCAATTTATAGTAGAACACATTTGAAGAATGTTCTATGGAAGTTGGTATGGTTATAGAACCAAAAGCCCCATGATCTTTGAAAACCTTATCGCCAAACCTGAAACTGCCTTCACAAGGGATCGTTGAATTCATCTTCATGATCCCCTCCTGCAAAGAGGCAATTGCAGAAACCATTTTATAAGTTGAGCCAGGCGGGTATCTTGTTTGAGTAGCCCTGTTAAAAAGAGGCTTATCAGGATCTGTATTCAATGAACTCCATATTTCAGGAGATAGTTTTCCGCTGAAATAATTCAGGTCATAATCGGGTTTACTGACCAGACAGATGACTTCACCGTTTGTCGGGTCAATCGCCACAATTCCGCCTGTTCTTCCTTTAAGAAGGTCTTCAGCATATTTTTGGACTTCAGCATCAATACTTAGCACCAGGTCATAGCCGCTTACGGCTTTCACATCATTATTGCCGTCGTTAAGGGGACCTACTTCCCTGCCTTTAGAATCCTGCAGAATGAATTCATAACCTTTTTCCCCCCGAAGAAAATTCTCGTACCCGGCCTCAAGTCCTGTTGTACCAACCAGATCTCCCTGTTTATAATAATCGCCCTGCTGCTTCTTCAATGTACTTTGTGAGATCTCTTTTGTGTAACCTATCAAATGAGAGCCGCGGAAATTAGTCGGGTAAAGCCTTATTGGGTCAATACTGTAATCAATTCCTTTAAGCAGTTCGCGGTTCTCTTCAATGAATGATATCACCCTGAAATCAACATCACGCATTATCCTTGTTGGTATAAAACGGTTTGTACCTTCTATCTTTCTCAGTTCTTCCCGCAAGTATTGATCTTCAATTCCAAGAAGTGCGCATACTGTAGGGATCTTAGATGTATCAAATTCCTTTTTGGTAACAGTAACGCTGTAAGAAGGTTTGTTATCTACAAGAAGTTTGCCATTACGATCAAAAAAGAGTCCTCTTGCAGGAGTAGTAATAATAGTCTTCACTGAATTTCGCTCTGCATCCTTATCAAACTTTTCTGGGTTAATGAGCTGCAATTGCACTAACCTTCCTGCTATTATGAAGCAGATAGCAAACGAAAATATGTAATAGAAATTTTTTCTCTTGCTTAGATCCATTTTTACCTCGAAAATCTTCTTCGTTTGGAAAACAACACCGGGAATATACTGAAAATTGCCGTATATACAGTTGTTGGTATTACATATCGCAGCATAATATCAGTGAAAAACAGGTTCGAACCCTGAAAATAGATCAGGTAATATACAAAATTGTTGATCAGAGAGCAAAACGACACGATAAGCATAAAAGCGTAACTGCCAAGGTAACGCTCCATTTTAGTTTCATTGTTGAAGAACCCTGACAAAAAGCCTGCTATTGATTTTGAAAGCGCCATCAATCCCAAAAAAGAAAAACTGAAAATATCTATAACCAACCCCGAGATGAACCCTCCAACACTACCTATTATCTTACCTCTTTTTATCCCGATATAAACTACACCAATAAGCACAATATCAGGAGTTATATTGTAATCTGTAACATCAATCAGCTCTATAAAAGTTTTCTGTAAAATTATGAGAGCGAATACTACCCCGGCATATTTAAGATATTCGATCATAAATTTTACTTGGACTTTTCATTGAATTTCTTCTCAAGATTTTTGCGATCTTCATCGGAAAGATATTTCAGCACAAACACTTCCTCAAGGGTTTGGAAATTCACGAAACACTCGAGTTCTATATTCTTGAACAGATTATCAAGTGTCCCGTCTGTTGTTACGTATCCGATTGGTATCCCTGCAGGGAAAGAATTGCTGTACTCGGAAGTAATAATAATATCGCCAATGATAACATCAGAACTCTTGGAAACGTTTTTCATTCTTATCTTGCCTTCGCCATCCCATGAAATGATACCATCAACCCTGCTTCTTTGATCTTTAGCGCTTACTTTAAGATCTTTATTCAGCAGTATTTGCGCTATGCTGTATGTTGCACTTGTTGCTACTATCTTTCCGACAAGTCCTTTATCTGTGATAACCGGCATACCAATTTTTACCGAATCATTCTCACCGATATTGATCGTGATATTATTCCTTGTTTGAATCAAAGATTTACCAACGATCTTTCCAGTTACAACAGCGTAATTCGTCCTCTGCCTGAAATCAAGCATCTGATTGATTCGCATATTTTCAAGCTTTGCTTCTTTAAGCATGCTAAGCTCATTTGATAAGTTGATATTGGTCTCTCGAAGGGTTTTATTTTCACGTTCAAGTTCAAACACATTGGGAATTATCGAAAAGCCGCTCTGAACAACTCCAATGACGTTCACAGCAATCACCCGGATGAAACGAATTTGAACATTATCATTCTGAAAAATTAATATGAGACTAATTAGTATTAGGGCGGAAAATATTAAGTATTCTTTAAGATTCCCTAAATATGAAAGTAGAGTCTTCATCTGGCAAAAATGAAATGAGCTTTAAAAAGAAAGAATTTAGAAAATCGGCAACAAATATACGGGCTGGTTTTTGATCAAAATCAGTATTTTTTACTCCTAATCAGCACTTTTGAATATTTCTGGAGGTCTTCAAGCACTCTACCGGCGCCTCGTACAACAGCAGTAAGCGGATCCTCGGCAACGTGTACAGGAAGATTAGTTTCAAGCCTTATACGTTCATCAAGGCCCTTTATTAAAGCTCCCCCGCCGCTAAGCATAATGCCTCTATCAAGAATATCGGAAGCAAGCTCGGGTTGGGTGTTTTCCAGAGCAACTTTGATTGCCCTGATCATCTGGTTAACAGGATCACTTAAAGCTTCACGAATTTCAATTGAACTTACCTCGGTCATTTTTGGAAGTCCTGAAACCAAATCCCGCCCTTTTACTTCTATTATGACTTCTTCCTTTAGCGGCATAACAGAACCAACCTGGCATTTTATTTCTTCGGCAGTTCTTTCGCCGATCAAAATATTATAATTTTTTCTGAAGTACTCTACAATTGCAATATTCAGTTCATCTCCTGCAACACGAATTGAAGCGCCGTTTGCAATTCCCGAAAGTGAAATGACTGCAATTTCAGTTGTGCCGCCGCCAATATCAATAATCATATTCCCAACCGGAGATGAAACATCAAGTCCGACTCCAATCGCCGCAGCCATAGGTTCAGCAAGCAGGTAAACTTCCTTTGCCCCGGCATGCTCGGCTGAATCTCTTACGGCACGTTTTTCAACTTCAGTTATTCCGCTTGGAACGCAGATTACAACTCTTGAACTTGGGAAAATGCTTGAATGCACTTTCTTTATGAATGCGCGGAGCATCCCTTCAGCGATCTCAAAATCTGCAATAACACCGTCACCCATTGGGCGAATGGTTTTAATACCTTTATGGGTCTTTTCATGCATTTGTTTTGCTTCGTGTCCGACTGCAATTATCTTTTTAGTCGTCTCATCGAATGCAACTATCGAAGGCTCGTTTAGTATTATCCCTTTACCTTTGATGTATATAAGGGTATTTGCAGTTCCCAAATCGATCGCAATATCTGCTGACAAGAATCCGAATAATGCCATTTAAAAATTTATTCCTATGGTCTATAATTTATATTAATCAGTGTGAAAAATCGTAAAACTAATTTGCAAATATAAGGTTTAATTTTATTATAATATGTAAACTTATTTATGCATATTTAGAGAATTATTCTTCAATCTGCCGGAACTAATGCTTGAAATGCCGTATCCCAGTTAGAACCATTGCCAGCCCAAGTTCATTTGCCGCATTTATGACTACCTCATCCTTCACTGAACCACCCGGATGAATGACGGCACTTGCTCCGGCTTTAGCTGCTTCAATCACACCATCGGGAAAGGGGAAGTATGCATCAGATGCTACTGAACAGCCAGCGAGATCATGGCCAAAGCGTTTGGCTTTTTCCACAGCAAGCATTGATGAATCAACTCTCGAAGGCTGTCCTCCTCCTATGCCAAGAGTCTGACCGCCTTTTGCATAGACCACAGCATTTGATTTTGTATGCTTGCATACTTTCATTGCAAACAGCATGTCAGCAGATTCAGCATCAGTTGGTTTTCTATCCGTAACAATAATCATTTCCGGTTCGTTGACTACAATCGAATCATGGCTCTGAATTAATATCCCGCCGGTAACAGATTTCAGCTCCATGTTCATCTGAGCTTCATCGGGAACGGTGTATCTTATCACTCTTCGGTTCTTCTTAGTAAAAAGAAAATCGAGCACTCCTTCATCAAAATCAGGAGCAATTACAATTTCAGTAAATATCTTATCGATTTCCTTTGCAGATTCCAAATCAAGTTTCCTGTTTACAATTACTATTCCGCCAAACGGAGACATGGTATCGGTAGAAAATGCTTTTTTATATGCTGTTAAAACATTTTCTGATTCAGCTACTCCGCATGGATTTGTATGCTTTAATATTGCACAGGCGGGACTGCTGAATTCATTAATTAAATTATAGGCAGCATCAATATCAAGTATATTTATGTAAGAAAGTTCTTTGCCATGAAGTTTTTGGAATATCTGCTCGAAACCCTCGTAACCAATATTGTACAACACTGCATTTTGGTGGGGGTTCTCGCCATACCTTAGTTCTTCAAAGTTTGAAAAATAAATATCAAATATTCCGCTTTTCTGTCCGTTTATCTTTCGGAAATAGTTTGCAATGCTGATATCGTAAGAAGCAATATATTCAAAAGCATCTGCAGCAAGCATTTGATTAATATCTTTATCAGTTCTTAACGCTTCCAGGTAAATATCATATTGAAGCGGATCAACAAGAATTGTTACGCTTCCAAAATTTTTCGCTGCAGCCCTAATAAGAGTTACTCCTCCAATATCAATCTGCTCGATTGCCTCTCCAACAGTCGTATTTGCCTTCCGTATGGTTTCTTTGAAAGGATACAGACTTACACATACAAGATCAAAAAGTTCAAAATTGTGCTGTTTTATGTCTTTTTGGTGAGCTTCGTTGGACCTATCGGCAAGGATACCGGCTAAGATCTGATATTGGAGTGTCTTTACCCTGCCGCCTAAGACTTCCGGAGCTTTGGTGATTTCTTCAATTGTCTTGATATCCAGGCCGCTTTCCTTAAGCAGCTTTGCTGTGCCGCTTGTGGAGACTATTTCAAATCCGCTTTTGGCAAGTGCATTCGCAAACTCTACAACACCTGTCTTATCATATACGCTTATTAATGCTCTTTTCATTTATCTTCTTTGATATAAACTTTATTTGATCTAAGGATAACTCTATTTTCTTCAAAAAGCTTAATAGCTTCCGGGTAAAGCTTATGTTCAGTTCTTAAAACTCTTCTTTTCAGAGTCTCTGCATCATCGCCCGGTTTAACTCGCACTTCTTTCTGCACAATGACGGCACCGTTATCATATACATCATTTACAAAATGAACTGTGGCACCGGTAATTTTTACTTTAGCTTCAATGACTGCTTCATGTACATTCATTCCATACATCCCCTTCCCTCCAAATGCCGGAAGGAGTGCAGGATGAATATTGATGATCTTGTTCTTAAATTTTTTTGTGACCGCAGGACTTATCATTTTCATGTAGCCCGCAAGAACAATCAAATCGACCTTGAACTTTTTGAGCAAGGATAGGAATTCTTTGTCAAATGATGCCTGATCAACAAATAATTTCGCGGATAGGTGTATGGAAGGAATGTGGTTTTTCTTTGCAGTCTGCATTGCACCTGAAGCAGAATTATTGCTTATCACCAAAACTACACGGGAGGATAGTTTTCCCGTCTTATGGGCATTAACAATAGCTTTTAGGTTAGAGCCGCTGCCGGAGGCTAAAACACATAAATTCAATCCCAATTCTAGCGGAATTTTATTGATTTTAAGCAAAAATAACCATAATTGTTTAAATAATCAATTAATAAATTGCAAAATTTGAACAAAATTTATATATTTGTAATCTTTAATACCATTTTAGGAAAAGGATATAAATTATTATGAAAAAGGGCACGCACCCGAAATACATGAAATGTGACGTAATTTGCAATTGCGGTGAAAATCGCGGCGTTTTGTTCACAACCCGATCAACTGTACCGCAAATTAAGGTTGAAATCTGCTCTTTTTGTCATCCGTTTTTTACCGGTAAGCAGAAGATAATCGATAGTGCGGGACGCGTTGAGAAGTTCAACAGGAAGTTCGCTAAGAGAAAACCAAAAACTGAAACAACTGCAACTGAAGTTAAAACCGAAGAAGCTGTTTCATAAGCTTAAATAGAGCTTTTGGATAATAATATTAATTTTAGAATCCTCAAATTAATTGTTCAATTATGAATATATGTATATTTGAGGATTTTTTAATTCCCCGCTTGGCACCCTTGAATTACTTAAGGCATACTTCAGAGCTTGTTTCCGGCTGTTTTACGCTACAGGAAAGAATTGTAAATTATTTCCCCGGCAAAGTCCGTTTAACTTTGCACTCAAGAAAATATATTGCAGATCATTGCATTGAAAAATTTCCTAAAGCAATAATTAATGAGCTTGCTGAGAGTGAATATATTTTCTTGAACTCACGCGTGATTTTTAGTTCTGAAAATCTGAAATCACTTACAAAACTTTTTAAGAAAGAATGTAATACTGCCGTTATTCAGGATAGCGCAATAATTGCTTTTCACCTTACGAAAGATAAAGTTATCCAATACCGTGAAGTGATAAACGCTGAAGATGATAATCTTATTTCGCCCGCAGATATAGACTGGCTTGGCCTTAAGAAGATTGAATCGGGTAGTTACAGGATCATTATAAACCCGTCTGA
>JAUQWT010000254.1 GCA_030835005.1 Ignavibacteria bacterium
AAAGAAAAGAGAGCTTTATCATTATCAAAATGTAAGGATACATTTGGATACCGTTAAGCAAATGGGAAGATTTCTGGAGTTTGAGATTGTCTGTAGATCCGCAAAAGATGAATTTGAAGCCCCTAAAAAAATGAAATTCCTTATAAAAAAATTCGGAATAGTATCCGGAGATTTGATTGCTGTGTCTTATTCAGATCTTTTTATTATGAACAAAAACCAAACAGAGGATTAGACCGGATCTGAATCAAATGCAGGCATGAATCATCAGCGTGATTATTTGAAGAGCTTCTTATTGCGTAAAAGTAAAATAAAAAAAGGATCTACAATTGTAAACCCTTTTTTGTTTGTCGTCAAATTTCTTTAACCAGAGGGACTACGTTGATTTGAGTTAAACGCTTTTTTCTGATTATTTCTTATAAGGATGTTCTTTGAGTTCAACAAGCAGGAATTTTGCAGTTTTGTCGCCAACATTTTCTGTTTGATGGCGTCTTTCAGGTGCTCCGTACCCTCCTTCGCCGGCTTTGATGTCTAAAGTTTCAACTTCCCCGTCTTCATAATAAACTTTTATCCTGCAATCTGTAAGTGCGAAAAAGAAATTTGCCGGATGGGTATGGAATTCACTTTTCTTTCCCGGTTCAATTGTTGCTATAGTTCCTCTCAGCAAAGTTGTATCTGCTATTATGATGTTCATTTCCGGATTTACCTTTGCCCAGTCTTGTGCATACAGGCAGCCGGAGATCAAAATAAATACTGAAGCAAACAATGTTTTCATTGAAATTTCTCCTTTCAAAAAATTGATTTGTTTTTAGTGTTTATTTAGCTTACGATATTAAGGATCTCCCTGCTTGCTGAATCTACTAGCGGGATGAATTTCTGGTACCATTTCTGAAATTCAGCAGATCCTGAACCTTCTTTCATTGATGTTTCCCAGGCAGCAAGGCTATCCCAATCACGCTCAAGAACCAGAGTGTATGATTGTGAAGTTACCAGGTCTGTCAATGCTCTTCCCTTTTTAAATCCGTATTTTTTTCCCAGTTCATCAATTTCGCTGAGCATAGCAATCGCATCTTTTGCTTTTCCGAATTTGAGGTGAAAAATATCCCTTACAAGTATCACGATTTAACTCCTTTCATTTTGATTTATCTGATTCTTTTCTTTTGACTGTTTTCTTCTTTTATCATATTCTTTATTTGCTTTCTAAGCTCAGCGGTATCTTTGTGGCCATGATCTTCAATTGCATGTCTTATTGCGATATTAATTACTTCCTTTGTGGTCCCTGAGATCATTAATGTACAGCCGGTCTCATCGGGGAAGTCTCTGCAGTCTATTATTTTTCTGTTCATGCTAAAAGATTATGCTTTACGAACCAGGTCCTTTGTTAAGCAATTTTATTTTTTTCCGTAAGTTACTCCGCCTGTAAAATCAATTCCGATACATGGTTCATTTCCGATGATCCATGCGTCATGGCCCGGCGGGATAACGCCTGCATCTCCGGGACCCAATTCCATTTCAGTCCCGTCGTCCATCTTCACACCCATTCTTCCGGAAACAATATACATAACATGGTTAACCTGGCAGCTTGGAGTCCCAACAGCAGGTTTTACACATTCAGACCATCTCCAGCCGGGCTCAAATGTGCCCCGCATTATTGTGTGCTCTCCAACTTTGACTACTTCACCTCTGGTTTTCGGAAGAGTACGAACCTCGTCCGGATTATTCATATTTTTGAATTGTGGTTTTGCCATGATCTTCTCCTTTTGATTTGATATGATTTTGAATGATTGTCTGCAAATATATATGTCATGTTTTTTGCTGACAAAGAATATTTTCGATAAATGTAATACTTTATCCCGGTTACTGGTTCAGCCGGGTTTGCATATTTCTTGGAAAAACTTGATATTTCATTAATTTTAGTCTTTTTTGGACATAAAAATTGTTATAACTTTTCTTATGTTGAAAAGCAGGTTTAATGACATATTAAAGACATTTACAAAGCAGGAGATAAAGGAATTCTATGATTTTGTCCGCTCTCCTGCACACAATTCCAATAAGAATGTTATCAAGCTCTATGAATCAATCCGAAAGCATGCCCCTCATTTTGATTCAAACTTGCTTGGTAAAGATAAGCTCTTTGTGAAATTATATCCGGGTAAAGCTTATAATGATACCGTGATGAGGATCCTGCTCTCAGACCTGATAAGACTTGGAGAAGAGTTTCTTATTTTCAAAAGATCTAAAAGGGATTCTTTTGGCGATGAATTGACTCTACTTGAAGAGTTAAGAGATAGGGGCTTAGATAGTCTTTACAGAACTAACTACAAAAACACACTTGCAAAAGTGCAGAAGATGGAAGATAGCAGATCAAAATATTTCTGTCTTTTTGAGCTTGAGATAGTCAACGTTGAATATCATGTGAGGAGATATAAACAGGAACAAATTGGCGCAAATGTTCTTGAGAGAGTTGAAAATCTGATATATTTCATGTTAGTGGAAATTGTGAGGAATGTACACGACCTGATAATCAACGAAAAAACTTATAATACCAAGTATGAATTCAATATTGCATTTGAATTCCTTGATAGATTCAACTTTCCCGGATTGCTGCTCTTGCTAAAACAGCACAGACCTCAGCATTATTCAATTATAAATATTTATTACAATCTTTTGATGGCTCTAAAGCATGAAGAAAACGAATCTTATTACGATATTCTTAGGGATTCAGTATTGGAAAATTTTAAACATTTAAGCGACAACGAAAAACACAGTTTGTTTCAATACCTAGAAAGCTGTTGTCTAAACCGAATGAAATATGATATCAATAAGTACAGAATTGAGTTATTCACGCTTAATAATCTATTGCTTGAACATAATATCTATTCATATGGCACAGATGTAATGACAGCACAAAGATTTAAGAATATATTTATCGCTGCTGTAAATTTGAATAAGATCTCCTGGGCCGAAACATTTAAAGAGAAATATCTTGAAAAAGTGCAGCCCGAATTCAGGGAAAGCATGAAATTTTTTACTGGATCTGTATTGGCTTTTTTGGATAAGAACTATTCCAAAGCCCTTCAGGAAATAAACAAAGTCAAGAACGATCACTTTATATTGAAACTGGATATCAAAAGCTGGACGCTTAAGATATTCTATGAATTGAAATATTTTGAACAGGCACTTTCACTCATAGACACTTACAGGCATTTTATTACAAGGAATCCATCAATATCAGGGCATTTCAATGAAAGGCATATGAATTTCATACGAAGTACATCTGATTTGATAAAATATATGCTGAATCCCCGCATTCAGTTTCTGAATAGCGTTGAGGCTGAGATCTCAAAAACCGGAAATATTTTGCACAAGGATTGGCTCCTCGAAAAGGTCAAAGAGCATAAAACATAGGGTTTCAAACCGAAAACAGGATAGCTTATTCTTTCTTATTTGTAACCCTTATTTGTAACCGAGCCTGCAATTTTTCTTTATATTTTTCTGGTCAGGCTTGAAGTTTATGATATTAACGGAAAAGTTCTGGAGATACTTAGAGAAGGCAGGGTCTCGCCGGGCAAATACAGGTATGTATGGAATGCAGGGGATCTTTCAAGCGGAGTCTATTTCTACAGGCTTACAGCTGGTAAAAATACTGAAAGCAGAAAAATGATTTTGATCAAATAATGGTCATCAGTATTCACGATTAACTAGATCAGCAGTAAATGCAGGTATGCAAATTGATATGTACTCAACAGGTTCAGTAAACGGGTTGGAGTAACGCACCCTGGTACCCTTAACTACGAGAATTGATTCATTCTTGCCGAGAGTTATTACTTCACCCTCAATTTCAAATTGCTTCTGTCCATTGATTATGTAAGTGATCTCGTCAAACTCGGGGGTCTGGTACGGTTCGTTCCACCCGGGCGGTGCAACCATATGTGCAATGCTGTAATTACCGGAATCAATACTTTGTCTGCCAAAGAACTCTTCGATTAACTTGCCGTCATTTACCGGAACAACAAATGGTTCTCTTTGGATTTTGTAGGCCATAACTTCAGTTTGTATTGTTGAATTGAATTGTAAATTTAGCGCCATTGCCTTCTTCGCTTTCAAGCAAAACTTCAGCATTAATGAAATCGCATAGTTTTTTCACAATAGATAGTCCAAGCCCGGTAGAGTGTTCATTTGCTGTGGGTTGCGCGCTAAGCTTGGCAAAATTTGAAAAAACTTTTTTCATGTCCCCTTTGGTGAATCCCGGCCCTTCATCTTCAACAACAATTGCAGGGTATCCGTTTTTCTCAGTAATTTTCACATATATATTTTTATCAGCAGGGGAGAATTTAATGGCATTTGATACCAGGTTTTCCACAATCTGATATAGAATAGAGTAATCAGTTTCGATCTTACTGCCGTTCAGCTGATTTTCGAAGATTATTCTAAGTCCTTTCTTTTCAGCCATATGTTTCATGCTGCCGGTTAATTTAAGGCACAATTCTTCAGGAAGGAATACTGTGTTTTGTACTTTTATATTTCTTTCTTCAATAGCTTTATAATCCAAAAGCCGGTTTATGAGATTGTGCATTCTGTCCGTCTGAATTGAGATGTTCTCAGTAAGTTCTTTTTTCGAAATAGCATCAAAGCTGTCATTATTCAGCAATCTCAGCGATGAATAAATATTCTGAAGCGGATTTTTGAGATCGTGCATAACAACTGCCATGAAGTCATTCTTCTCCTGATGCAGTGTTTCAAGGCTGGAATTCAATTCATTAACTTCATCCAGAATTGTCCTGAGCCTGAGGCTGTTTTCTTTCTCGGTAATTATTTCCTTCTTGATCCTTTCGGTTTCATACTCAATATCAATTTGATTGATCTTTAGATTAGATTCCTTTTCAAGATGAAGAACATGCAGTTCATAAAGTTTCTTATACAACTCATTGCTTTTAACCGTTTCGCCCAATCTGTCATACGCATCAATAATTTTTTTGCAGACTGTAAAGTATATCAGTTTTTCCCCGGCCTTCTCAAGAAGGGTAATTCCTTTTTCATAATTCTCAATTGCAGCTTTAAACCTGTTTTTTGAAAACATTACATCACCAAGGAGTCTGTAACCAAGGGCTTCATATTCAAAGTAGTTGAAATCTCTGCTTATTTCTATTTGTTTTTTTGCAAGTTGTACGGCACCTTCAAGATCATTGCGTTTGAATTTGATGATTGATAAAAAATGCAGAGCATTTGCCTCAGCGAAATTATTCTTATTCAGCTGAATGGAATAATTAAGATACTTCTCGGCTTTCTCATACTCTTTTAACTGGTAATAACATGCGCCCACTGACATGATCGAATACTGCTTCATGAATTCATCATCAAGCCTCTCGGCAATGCTAAGTGATCTTAATGTATATTCAAGAGCTTTTGCCGGAAGTTTAAGTCTGTTGTATAACGATCCAAAACTGCCATAAACCATGTGAAGATTCTGAAAATGTTCAGTCTCAATGCTCTGTTCTTCAGATTTGTAGAGATACTTCAGTGCATCCCGGTAATTATAAGTCCTTAAATAATTCGTTGCTAAACCCCTGTAAATCTCAGCTTTCAGCTTTGGACTGCCCGCTGCGTAAGGTGTATTCAATGATTCGTTGAAATATCTGAGTGAACACGGATAGTTAGCCATATTCAGACATGCAATAGCCATATTGAAAAGACTATCAGCTTTGTTCTTCTCGTTGTTTTGCTCTAGAGACAGCTTGTACGAATCCTCAAAGATCTTTAATGCATTTGAAGGTTCAGTCTGGCGGAGCTTTATGCCTTTTTCTATAAGAGAGTCGATATTCTGCATACTGTTCTTTGATTTATTTACTCCAATTCGAATATTGGTTTAATAATCAACAATATCCATGCTGGAAACACGTTATATAAGAAATTGAGATTTATGCTGAAATATTAATAGATATGGTGAATTTTGCCCCAAGTCCGGGAGTACTTTCAAGCCTTATATCTGCTTCTATCATTTCACATAGTTTCTTCACTATAGATAGCCCAAGGCCGGTAGAATGTTCGCCACCTGTCGGTTTAGCACTCAAGCGAGCGAATTTGCTAAACATCTTTCCTTTATCATCATCACTAAAACCAGGGCCTGAATCTTTGATCTCAAACTTTATTCTGCCGTTTTCTTTCCTTGTAGAAAACAAGATATCATCTCCGCTCTTAGAGAATTTAATAGCGTTTGAAAGCAGGTTCGCCAGGATCTCATAAAGGACATCTTTATCAGTATGAAGTGACTGCGGCTCTTTTATATTATCAAAAACAAGATTAATCCCTTTTTTATCAGCGGCTTCCCTGAAGCTGTCTTCCAATTCACCATTTAAAGTATTTATGTCAAAAATTGTCCTTTTGATCTTAAGTTCTCCCTGTTCAATCGCATTATGATCCAGCAGCTTCTTTATCAGGTTGAACATTCTATCGGTCTGGCTGATGATATTGGATGTAAATTCATTTAATTCCGTTTCCGTAAGGTCTTTGCTTCTTTTTATCACTCTTGCAGTAGAAAGAATATTCTGAAGCGGGTTCTTCAAATCATGCACCGCTATAGCCATGAGTTCATTTTTTTCATCATTAAGTTCTTTAAGATTCACATTAAGCTTCTTCACATCTTCCAGCGCTCTGGCCAGTTCTACATTTTTTAGCTTCTGGATCTCAGCTTCTTTTTGCACCTGCTCAATTTCAAGCTGTGTCGAGATGTTTTTTGCTTTAAGATCAGATTCTTCTTTTAAGTATTCAAGTTCTTTATTATAAGCCTGCTTCAAATGAACAAGAGCCTCTTCAGCATTATTCATTTTTTCGTATGCTTCGGAAAGCGTCTTGTGAAGCTCATATACAGATTTTTTCATCCTTAACTCAGTTGCAATATCAAGCGCCTTTTGCAGATTTGACCTGGCTTCTTCGATTCTGTCTTCAAGAAGCTTCATTTGGCCAATTGTCCCGTATATTTTAACAAGGCCCTTTTTGTCATCCAGCTCCAGTTTTATTGCTTTACTCTGTTCAAAAAGCCTGTAAGCTTCCTGTGTATTTTGTATCTGTATCTGAGTTTCCGCGATGTGGTCAAGGGCTATGGAAGTTCTTCTCCTGTCATTTCGTTTTTCAGCAAGCTCAAGAGCATCATTCA
This sequence comes from Ignavibacteria bacterium, assembly GCA_030835005.1. Taxonomy (GTDB): domain Bacteria; phylum Bacteroidota; class Ignavibacteria; order Tepidaquicellales; family OLB5; genus OLB5. Next base: position 7,151 of record JAUQWT010000254.1, read on the forward strand.
GAAATTTCAATGATTCTTCGAAATTACCGAGCAAATTATGTGTCAACCCTATGTTTATATTTGTAACAAGCAACGATTCTTCATCATTTTCTTCTTCGGCAATATCCAGTGCCTGAGAGTAGAATTTCAGTGCATTCCTGTAATCTTTTATGTTTGTGTAAATGAGCCCAATATTCGAAAGAACTATTGCGATCTTCTTGTTCTCATGTAATTCTTCGTAGATCTTCAGAGATTTGAAATATGACTTCAGGGCATTTGAATAATTGCTCAGATTATCATTGATAATGCCTACACAATTTAGTGCGTCACCCATGATTCTCTGCTCACCAAGAGACTGTGATAATTTGATGGCTTCTGAAAGGAATTTCATTGCTTTCGGGTAATCCGCCAAAAGTTCATGGCAAACCCCGATCAAGTAAAGGCTAGATGCTTCAAGTTTTTCGTCGGTAGATTTGATCGCAGAGAGATAAACGAAGTTTGCCTGTTCTAGCGCTTTTTGGGGTTCATTGTACTTTAAGCTATCTGCTTCCTCAAGCATTTTGCGAAGCTTTCCGTTATATCCTTCAGGAAGATTCATTCTTACCACTTTTGTTCTTTCAATATCATAAACTTTGTTATAAATTGAAATCGAAAAATAGGGGAGTTGTTTTCATAGCTTATCGAAATTCTCTGAAGATTACTGAATTAAAGAGATCATTAAATTACTACATATATGAAAAGTTCAAATAATAAGATCCTGATAACGGGCGGTGCTTCAGGTATAGGTTTAGGTCTCACTGAAAGATTCATAAAAGAAGGCAATACTGTCATTATTTGCGGGAGGAGAGAAGAGGTATTAAAACAAGCATCTGCCGGGATCCCTTCATTGATCACCCGAAAATGTGATCTGTCTTCTGCAGAAAAACGGGAAAACCTTTTCAGCTGGATCTTGGAAGAACACAGTGATCTGAATGTTGTTGTTAATAATGCCGGAATTCAGCAATGGATGTCTGTATGGGATGATAATTTTTATGTCCGGGCTAAAGAAGAAATCGCCATAAATATCGAAGCCCCGGTTCACATAGCTTCAATGTTCATAAAACTAAAATCAGCTGAGGTGATAATAAATGTAAGTTCCGGACTATCATTTGCCCCTCTTGTTAAAGTTCCGGTTTATTGCGCCACTAAGTCATTTATGCATTCTTTCACACTTTCCCTGCGCCACTTGCTGAAGCCGCGTAATATTGAGGTAATTGAGCTGATACCGCCGGCATTGAATACTGATCTGGGAGGAAAGGGAATTCATGATTTTGCGCCGCCTGTTTCCGGATTCGTAGATGCTGTGTTCAAGCAGATTGAAGAAGGAAAACAGGAGATCACTTTTGGTTTCAGCGAATCTATATCAAAGGCAGGTCCGGAAGAACTTCAAAATGCATTCGAGAGAATGAACCAAATAAATTAAGGTGATCGAAATGAATCAATCACCTTAAAATGTAATTTGCTGTAATCCTTTGATGATCCTCTAAAAAGCACTAAAAACTTCTGCTACTTAACCACAACCATCTTTTTAACTGCAGTGAACTTGTCAGTAGACAGCTGGTAGAAATATGTGCCGCTTGAAACAATTTCCGCATTCCAGTCAACCTCATACGTACCCGATTTTAACTCTTGATTAACAAGTGTTGTAACTTCTCTGCCTGTAACATCAAAAATTCTAAGTATGACATTTCCGCTAAACGATCCAGGAAGGTCAAACTTCACTTTTGTTGAAGGATTGAACGGATTCGGGTAATTCTGGTATAATTCAAATTTCTGAGGTGTTGTAGTTGTTATGTTCTGAATACCGATAAGGAAATTTATCATAGGAAGATCTATATAAGACTGATTACCGCCCGTGATATAGATCTTATTTTCTCCATATTTTATTACAGGGAGGACATGAGGATTAGTTCTTAAAAGAACATCATAAGCGATGTTATCAAGATTTGTAATTTTGATCCTGATCCTGCTGCCTGATTTAAATATGTGCCCGTGAGATAAGCCATCAATTGATTTTTGCCTGATCGAATTTGCGGAATAATTTCTATCAGTATAGTTAACCCTGTTAACAAGTTTCTCCTGATTGTTCGGGCGAACTTCCCATATCTGAAAATTATACTGGCATAAACTGGCAGTCGATGAGTAGAACAAATTCACTTTTGGTGTCCCGATCAGCTTGGCATCCTGTAGTAATGCAGGAGTATCAAAAGTCAAAGTCTGTTTTTGGAATTTCGAAGCAAATACGCTTCCTGTAAACTCATAATTCACGGCTTCAAGCATTGTAAGAGATGTATCTATGACATTATTTGTGAAATTTACTGAACTTGTGGCACCGCTGTAACCATAAGGCAGCAGCTGATTTGTCGGGTGGAAATAAAGCCGCACATTTTGCACTCCGGCAGGCGGCCACGCAGGGGAGTTCTCACGCTGGAATGTCCAGCCCCCAAAAAACTCAGGGTATGTAGTTGAAGCAAAAGTATACTTCGTACTGGCGTTCATAACATTGTTATTAACACCTTTAAGCCAGTATTCAAACCAGTTGTTAATAACTTCTGCCTGATAATCTATTTCTTCGCCATACACATCAGAGCCGTGCCCGTCCACCGACCCAAAATACATTTTGAAATTACTTGTCGGTAACAGGGCCGCCGACTTAATGATCCCCAAGGTATTAAAGAACTTATCCTGCCATGCATTTTGAAAGTAAACAGGTACAGTACAGCTGGATACCTTATTCAGAAAGTCCCTGTTTTGCGGGACGAATTGCGCAAGCGAATCCCATTTATCTCTCTGCCTGTCACAGGCAAGCATCCAAGGCCTGAACCTCGAAGTAAGAGCGTTATATCTTACGTTGGCTGAAGTATAGCTCATAGACCATAAGAAAGTCATTTTTATCGAGCCATTTTCTATCCAGCTTGTTGCAAATTCCGGTGAAGCCAGATCAGAAATTATGCAGCGAACATTCATGCCGTTGCTTGCAGCCATGAAAGGGATCATCCCGCCCTGAGAACCGCCTATTATGCCAACCTTATTATCATTTGTTGAAGATTCGTTCTTAACGTATTGAACAACCTGCATTAGATCGTTCATTTCAGTGGTGCTGATCAGATTCGATTGACCGGTTGAGTTACCCTGCCCCCGCATACTGTAAACAAGAGTATAGTAGTCTTCATCCGAGAGGTCAGAAGCCCAGTCAATATCATCTTCTTTTGAGAGGCCAAAACCATGACAGATGATAATTGAAGGCCATCCCCCGCTTGGAGGAGTGCCATCCGGGATAAATTTCGTGCAGTCTAAATGTGCTCCGTCCGGAAGATTCAGAGTGAAATCTACTCGCGTTGAAGCAGGGGATCTATTTGATTTATGAAAGTGATCTTTTACCCGCTGTGAAAATCCGGAGGACACTAACGTAATAATTAACAAAAATGAAAATAGTATTGCTTTGAGCATAGAATGTCTTCTTCAAAAATTCCAAATATGAATTGTGTGATTTTAAATATAATATATACAAATTCAATAACAAATAAGAATAATTCTACTGGATTCTAATAACATCCAGAAAAACATTACCATAACCTGATATTTTTGAGTACAAAAGAGTGTGAAAAAATAATAATCCGTGGGTAAGAGGCACTGAATTCTGCTCTAATATTACATATCAAACTGCAGGATACCTGAACTCGGATGTTATGAACTTCATTGAAAAAGGCAATTTGTTGAGTTATATTTGCAGTTCGCAACAGGAGAGCTCGCATAATGGTATTGCAGCGGTCTTGAAAACCGCCGGGCGCAAGCCTGTGGGGGTTCGAGTCCCTCGCTCTCCGCTGATTTTATCATGAATGTCCCTTTAGTCTATTGTTTTTTAAAGGTTTGGAGAGGTGCTCGAGTGGTTGAAGAGGCACGCCTGGAAAGTGTGTTAACGTCAAAAGCGTTACGTGGGTTCGAATCCCACCTTCTCCGCAAAATTCTTACTTATAAAATAATCATGTATTTCGTTTACTTTTTGGTGAGCTTTAAAGACGGGAGATATTATTATGGTTCAACCGGTGATATTGTTAAAAGACTAGTTCATCACAATTAAGGCAGGGTTAAATCCACCAAGAACAGAAAACCTCTTAAATTATATTACAGCGAGAAATTCTCAACAAGGAATGAAGCTGAACAAAGAGAAAGATTTTTCAAATCTATTGATGGTTATATTTGGCTAAAGCAAAAAGGGATTATCTAGAACATAGTTTTCTATGAAGAGGTGCTCCCCCATAGGGGCTCCTTCGGAGGAGTGGTTGAAGAGGCACGCCTGGAAAGTGTGTTAACGTCAAAAGCGTTACGTGGGTTCTCCCAAAGGGACTCCTTTGGAGGAGGAATCCCACCTCTTCCGCAAAATTAATCTTGAATTTCTATTTATCTGCACTTGATTGACCACATAATGCTGCCGGCTAGTTTTAGTCGATACTTGAAGATTTCCAAATTACTCTGTATTTTTGTCCTGAATAAAAGCCCTGTCTCAATTAACCAAGAATAAACTCCGATTATTCCAGATATGTTTCTTTAATGAAGTCAGAAGTTCTGAAGTTTGCGATTTAGTATTTATCTAAATCATCTTCATTATGTTTCAGAATTCAGAATTTCGGGAGTATAATTTGTTATATGTTCAATTTGGTTCAAGTAATCATAAACTAACATTATACAAAAGTAAATATGAGAATATATTTAACATTTTGTTTTAGCCTTCTGTTTTTAAGTACAAATTCTTACACACAAAGCGGGTGGAGTTCTCAGAATTCAGGTACTTCCTCAAATTTGTATTCAATTCATTTTACTTCCGAAAATACAGGTTATGTATCAGGAAGAGGAATTTTGAAAAAGACAACTAATGGAGGAGCTGCATGGGTAACACAGCTTTCAGGCTTTACAAATGATCTCTTTTCAATTCATTTCATTGATGAGAATACCGGTATGGCTGTTGGCGGAGGATTCATGTCGAGTCCGCTCATTTACCGAACTACAAATGCCGGAATAAACTGGATTCTTCAAAACGGAGGAAGTGCTTTTGAGTGCTTTTCGGTATGGATGACAGACCCTAACACCGCATTTGCATCTTCAAGGAATGGAATAATTATCAAGACTACAAACGGAGGAGCAAACTGGTCACAGCTAACTACGGGTATAACTACTACATTAACTTCAATAACTTTTACCGATAGCATTACAGGATATGCTGCCAATCTTGAAAGCAAAATTATCAAGACAACTGATGCAGGCCAAACATGGCAGCAAATTGATCTTTCAAATATAGGTGAACTGGATCTGACTAATATCAGCTTTTTGAATTCAAACACAGGATATGCAGTCGATCATCACGGCAGCATTGTAAAAACAACAAATGCAGGCGGGAATTGGATACTGCTGAGGGCGGGAAACTCTATTGACAGCGCCTTCAGAAGTATCAGCATTGTTTCGGCAGATACTGTTTTTGTTTCCGGAGATTTTGGAAGGATCTATAGAACAATTGACGGAGGGATTTCCTGGAACAGACAAAATACTGGGACGTCTCAATGGTTAATGTCAGTATCTTTTGCGAATGGAAAGACGGGTTATGCATGCGGATTAAACGGTATGATAATCAAATCAACAAATTCAGGAGAACCTATCGGTATAATTCAGACCAGTTCGGAGGTTCCTCAAGGATTCAGCTTATACCAGAATTATCCAAACCCTTTTAACCCGCAAACTAATATAATATTCAGTATTCCGGCAGAGGGAATTGTTACGCTCAAAATATTCGATTGCCTTGGAAATGAAATTGAGAATTTGATTCATGGCAATTTAAAACCCGGTTCATATAAAGCAGACTGGAATGCAGCAAAATATCCAAGCGGAGTGTATTATTACAGCATGGTTTACAGCGGAAATTCCGCAACCGGAAAAATGATTTTTATCAAATAGTTTAAAACTAAGGGCTCATTCGCATATATCCGGTAGCAGTTTCTTTTGTATGTGCTGTTTTAAGTTCTGCTGAGAAATTTGCGGATGGAGCGCAATTTATTACGGTACGAAGAAGTAAATATATGGTGTGCCATTGCTTGTGATACACCTGTTGTTGTAGTAAATAGAATCATATACTGACCAGCGTCCGGAATTATCAAAATTCACTTTTCCTTTATAAAGCCCGTCACCAATGTAAACAGGGTTCACATTCCCGCCGGAAGTATGATTCAATGAATCAAGTTTCACAGTGAGATGCATTGAAGCAGTATTTACCTGTGTGAAATAATTGAAATCCGGCGATTCATGAAGCAGGCAGTAAAAATCATTCATTCCTTTTACCGGTGCCTCAGGTGCAGTCATTGTAATAAGATAGCTCAGCTGCGCAGTAAGATCTGTAAAGATCTTGAATTTTGTTTTCTGATCCCACCCTA
>JAUQWT010000255.1 GCA_030835005.1 Ignavibacteria bacterium
CATACGGAATGCTGACTGCTGGAGTGACTCTTCCTGTTTCAGGACTGATAAATCATCTCACTGGGTTTGAGCCACTGACCACAGCCAGACATTTCTGGATGACAGTACATAATGTCTCCGGCATTCTGTTTGTGATCTTTGCAGTTAATCATACTATCTTAAACAGGCATGCAGTCAAGAACTACTTAATGCAAATGAAGAGCAGATTCATTACTAAAGAAGCACTCTCAGCAATGTCAGTTGTGGCGTTCATAGCAGTATTATTTGCTTTGCATGCATTGATTGTGGCTTAGCCGGCACAGATAAGGTGCGCCCGAATCAATCTTAGTCCTCTTAATTTGTAATATAGCAAGGGGCCGAAAGGCTCCATTTTGAGAGGTCGAAACAACATAATAGATAACCCAGGCGGCATTTTATGCCGCTTTTTTATTGGAACATTTCATGGAGATGATAAGTAAAACAATCAGAACCTACTAATCAAATCTTCAAAACCATGAAAAAATCAAACAAAAATCAAATTGCATTCCCGCTAGCCCTGGTCTCAATTTTGACCGCATTATCTGTTGCAGTCTTTATAATCTTCTTTAATACAGGTGACCCGGTTAAAGTTACTCAATCAAACTCTAGAGTGCAGCAGCAGGCAAGCCATGTCGGACCTATTAAATTCACCAGCTCGTTTGATAACAATTATTACTTCGAGAACAACAGCGTCTATCTATATTTAGATCTACAGGCTGATGAACTAAAAGGTGAGAGCAAGAGAACACCGCTCAATATCTCGATTGTGATAGATAGAAGCGGCTCAATGGCCGAAAAGAACAAGCTTGAATTCGTAAAAAAGGCTGTTGACTATATAATTGAAGAGTCACACAGTGATGATTATGTCTCCGTTGTAACTTATGATGATTACGTGGATGTCTTGCAGCGCTCATCGATCATAAGAGATAAATACGAGTTAAGAGAAAAAATCAGTGCACTTCAGCCCGGCGGATTCACAAATCTAAGCGGCGGAATGTTCGAAGGCTATGACCAGGTCAATAAGTCTTACATGCGGGGATATGTAAACCGTGTGTTGCTACTTTCTGATGGACTTGCAAACCGCGGAATTACCGACAGATCAAAGCTTTCTGATATGGTGCGTGAAAAAAACCGCAGAGATGGTATTACAATTTCCACTTTCGGCGTTGGCAATGATTTCAACGAAAATATGATGACCGATATAGCAGATTATGGCAAAGGAAATTATTATTACATCAGGAATTCTTCCGACATTCCCGAGATATTCGCCTCAGAGCTTAAAGGAATGCACAGCTTGGTTGGACAGGGGACCAAGATGAAAGTCCGTTTTCCCGCGCAGTACTTGCGGCTTGCAAAAGTATTCGGCTATCCATATGAAATTATTGGCGATGAAGTGATCATAGATTTCAAAGATGTATTTGCTGGTCAGAAGAAATCTGTTCTTCTGAAATTTGATATAACTGGCAAAATAAAAGGTAAGCTAAAATTCGAAAATGAACTTACATACGAAGATGTTACAAGTGACTTCAGGCTTGTTACCGAAAGCAGTTCAAATGATATTGAAGAAACATCAAGCATTGAAAAGTACAAAAGCAATAAGAATGAAACAGTAGTGCAAAATATTTCGATGTTTGAAGCCAACGAAATGATGGAAGAAGCTCTCCGCAAAGCTGATGAAGGTGACTATAAAAGCGCCAAGGAAATCATGACAGGCGCAAAAGTGTACATGAATAGCCAAATGCAGGATGTTGCTCCATCACCCGAGATGAAGCGCCAGAGCGAGAACCTTGATAAGTACGAAAGAGATCTGGAATCCGCCGAGACAAAAACTGAAGAAGAAAA
>JAUQWT010000026.1 GCA_030835005.1 Ignavibacteria bacterium
TTTGAGAAATTCCAATTGGGTCACCGAATCTAAATACATATAATCCTGTTTCAATATCTGAAACAATGAACTTACCTGAGGTGTAATATGGATAAACATTCCATGCTCCCTGGTAAGCAGTTCCGCTGGCCGGATATGTATCATAATATCCAATTACCGTAGGCTGTGCGGGAAGATTCGAAACATCCAGAGCTACAACTCCCGCCCGGTAATGTGCCATGAATATTGTATCACCTTTAAAATATGCATTGTGTACCATAGCAACTTCATAAGGAATATATTCATAGGCAAGCGTAATATTATTCAGATTCTCTGAATTCCATATCCTTAAATGATTTGACCCGCCCTCATCAGTAGTAAGCAGCCATTTCCTGTCATCGGAAGTCCATAAATTATGACAGACTGCATTTGGATAGGTGAATTGTGTAACAAGCGCGGGAGCGTCTTTATTTGTTGCGTTAATGACAGACATTTTGCTTGGCGAATAAATATTTGCGCCATAAACCGTATCATTTTTAATGAAACAGTCATGAACATATAAAGCCGGCCCGTTACCGCGCTTAACCGGATTTTCTCGGTCTGTAATATCCAGTATTACTAGTCCGCCGCTGTTATAGTTGGCTCCATTTAAATATAAAAAATTTCCGGAGCTTTTTATTGTATGAGTTGTAGTGTATCCGGGAAAGGTCCAGTTTTTTACGTGATGCAGAGAATCTGGCAGGTATTGCATGTCAACTATCTGCAGTCCGGCATTATTTGCAGAACCTTCGGATACTATGTAGAGATAATGATCAACAACTGTAAACTCCCTGTAATTATAAAATGAAGTTGGACCGGGGATCGTATCGCACTTAACCACATTATTAGCATCGGTAATATCATAAACAGCTGAACCGTTCCAGTATCCGATAATCGCATATTCGCGGTTTGCCGGTGATGTCCATCCCCAGCACGAAGCATAATGCCAACCTGCCGGTGTGCCGCCTGCATTATGCAGGTTTTTCTGTGCCAGCAATGTCATGTTTAACCTTGCTTGTGAAAAAACACTCTGGCCGGAGATCACAATTAGCAGTACAATACAAATCCTGAAAAATGTTTTCATAATTTAGTTTCTGTTAATGTTTATATTGACTTCAATTTCAATTCAATTAGCGCTTAATATCAATAGCCCTGAAGGAAGATTTGCCGAAGACTGATTTATTAATTGCTGTACTTGCCCGAAAGATGTAGTTGCAATATTTCCGGAAAACAAAATTATGTAAAAAGGTATTGCAAGTGCAATTCCCTGTTCAAAACGCGGTTCTAAAGTAACCTTGAGGTCGTATGAGCCGTTTCCCAGATTTGTAATATCAGGTATTGTCCCCGGACAATTTGCCTGGAGCCAGTCCTGCCCCGGTAAATTCCAGGGAGAAGAAGCCCCCTGGCACTGGTTAAAACCGTCATTTAAGTTCGGGTCTATAAACCTGCCAATATTATAAATAAAGTTCGGATTACTTCTGCTGATAACCCACCCCTGATAAGTCCATTCAGCCGTATCATTCAGTACGGGCAGAGTGATCCCTGCAGAATTGCCGCTGGTATCAAGCGAGAACCACACGCCTTTTTGGAATTCAGCTGAAGCAATTCCCGCTGTTGGAGAGGCAAGCAGATATTTCGTCTCTGAAGAACTAAATGTACCGGCTGAAGGCAGAATGTCAGAATACGCCATGCTTAAATTGAAATGCAATGAGCCGCCCTGCTGAACTTTTGACCCTCCGATAATTTTTATATTGCTTGGGAGTGTGTCAAAATATCCCGGCGGCTGAATTGTAACAATAACATCTACTACTGAATTGATATTTGATATGCGTGATACATTTGGCGTAAAATTATTGCCTGAAGTATCCGTTACTGTACCGCCTGTTTGAACTTTAAACCTCCCAAGGCTTCTGTATGCGCCTTCGTCATGGTCAGCCGCAGTTTCAACACTTGCCCACAGTTCGTAAATTCCGGTTGTGTCTTTATCAATTGGTTTCAGGGTAGTTGAAAATTGCGCTGAGTTTACAGGGTTATTAACACCGTCATTATTGCAGGAACAAAACCAAGCCGCTGCAGCAATGATAAGAAGTATTCCGGTATTCTTATAGATTTTCTTAAACACTAATTTCCCGGTCCAGGAGTTATTGAAATCCCGGCAGGGAAAGAAGCCATTTCAATATCTTTGATCTTCACATGCCCGCCCCAGACATCTATTACAGCTGTAGTACCCGGTTTCTTACCTGATGACGGGGGATGGTGAACAAAGCCGCCGCTGGTGGATTCACAGGTAACGTATGCATAATGGCCGTCTTCGGTGAAGTCAACCTTATGCGGCTGTCCGCCAACATTGGAAATTGTTTTGAATACCGACATGGTATTTACATCAATCACTGTAACCGAGTTTGATGCCTGGTTTGGCACGTAGCACCAATTGCCGTCAGGCGAAATTTCAAGCGCAAGCGGCCTTAATCCAACCGGAATTATATTTGTGATAGTCATTTGATTCAGGTCCAGCACCCGAACGTCACCTGAGCGTAAACATGAGATGAATGCAAAATTATCATTCGGCGTAATTGCCACCTGGTAGGGTACAAAATTATTTGTTCCGGCACCGTTAAGCGGCACAGAAGGATCAATTGGAATTACATCCGTTATTTCATCAGTTGAAGTATTGATGGCGTAAACAAATTCACCTTTTTCCGTTGCGCACAAGAGCATGTTCCCGCTGTGAGATAAACGCAGTCCGTGCGGCTGCCACATTCCAAATGGCCTTGAACCGTCTGTTATTACATCCACAATTGCCATTGTGCGAGTATCAAACTTCTTTATGTTCTTTTCCGGATTTGCAGTTGCATCAAAGTTTGAAAAATATCCGAAGTTGCCGTCATCTGTTATCACAATATGAGCGGGAGAAGTTCCTGTTGACATTCTGCCCACTTTCTCATAAGTCATCGCATCGTATTTTTCGATATAGCCTTCTGCTATTAAACTAACATAAAAGTACTTTCCCTGTCTGTCAACAATCACCACATGCGGAGCTGCAGGCGGCTGGTCAAGACTGGTCCTGCCCCCTACACTTAATAAGCGTGTAAGCCGGTTATTATCAAGAGCAACTACGGCCACAATATCGGAAGCCTGGTTTGTAATGAATGCTTTCCTTGTAATATTTGAAAATGCAACCGTGCCATAATCATTCCTTGCACCCTGGTCTATCCAGTCTCTGATCATTTCAATGTGATTTCTGGAAAGCGGCTGTCCGTTGGTAAAAGGTACTTTTACCTGGGGCATCATCGGATCTGAAAAAGGAGATATGTTTGTATCAACCCTGTTAATGTGAAGCATCATATGGCTCCACCTTGAATTGTACGGAACAATCTCTGCGCCGTAAGTTGATCCGTTTATCATCAATGCTTCCCAGCTTGTTAAGTCGATCCCTGCCTGCTTATCAGTAGAGTTATGACACCCCGGAAAACTACAGTTTTGGACAAAAATCGGCTGAATACTTCTGGAAAAGCTCACAGGTTCACCCGGAGAAACCGGACTGCCGGAATCACACCCTGTAAAATTAAATGAATTTACGGCTAAAACAGATAAAACGAGGACCCCAAAAATTGCTATTCTTTTCTTCAATTGCAGGTAAAATTTGATTTGAATGTATTTATTTATGTAAATATAAACAATGGTTTAATTTTGTGTGTTTCTAACTGTTAACGGCAGAATCTTTTAATTAATTTCCTTAGTTTACTCATATTGGCATGTTAAGTTTCAAAAAATACAGCTAAATTAATGGTTTAAATATAGAAAATGAAGAATATTGCCGTTTTAGGTTCAACCGGTTCAATTGGCAAGAATACACTGGAAGTTGTCAGAAACTTAAACCGAAACGGTTACGCCGTTAATGTCCAGTATATTTCCGCCAATTCAAATGTTGAGCTCTTATGCGGCCAAATAGAAGAGTTTAAGCCCAAAGCTGCTGTGGTCTTCAATCGCGAAAGCTTCAATGAGCTTAAGAACCGTTCTTTAAAACATAAGTGTGAAATCCTCTGCGGGCAGGAGGGAATTAATGAGGTAGCCGGCAGGGAAGATTTTGAGCTTGTCGTAAATGCGCTTGTTGGTTTCAGCGGGCTTATGCCAACAATTGAGGCCATCAAAAACGGCAAAGATATCGCGCTTGCTAATAAGGAGTCTCTTGTTGTTGCCGGTGAATTGATCTATTCTATGCTTGAAAAAAGCAAAACAAAGCTTCTGCCAATAGATAGTGAACATAGCGCAATACTGCAGTGTCTTCTAGGTGAACCTGCAAATACTGTAACAAAACTGATACTTACTGCCTCAGGCGGTCCCTTCAGGGAATTCACAAAAGATCAGCTTGAGAATGTTTCTGTTTCACAGGCGCTGAATCATCCTAACTGGAAAATGGGGAATAAGATTACGATCGATTCTGCCACATTAATGAATAAAGGGTTTGAAATTATTGAGGCAAAATGGTTGTTTAACTTAGAAGTGGATAAAGTTGAGGTTCTTATACATCCGCAGTCAATAATTCACTCAATGGTTGAGTTTTCTGATGGATCTGTTAAAGCTCAAATGGGTGTTCCGGATATGAAAGTACCTATTCAGTATGCAATAACATATCCTCAAAGGGTACAGTCCGATTTTCCAAGAGTTGATTTTAAGTCATTGAAAAATCTGAGCTTTGAACAGCCGGATTTTGATAAGTTTGAATGCCTGAGGCTTGCTTATGATGTCATTAATTCCGGAGGTTCTTACCCCGTCGTGTTAAATGCTGCAAATGAAGCAGCGGTTGAACTTTTTCTGAATGAGAAAATAAAGTTCCTCGAAATTCCGTACTTTATTAAAAGTACTTTAGATAAACACATCAATAATATCAAACCGGATCTTGAGAATATTGTTGAAATTGACAGATGGTCAAGAAAAAGAGTTTTTGAAGCGGCATCAGTTTCAGTTTGATACTGCTTAATAAATCTTAATAAATAGTAATTATAATATTTTGTGCAGAGTAAACAAAGATTAACTGCACAGGGTATCAAGGAGAAATAAATATAATATGGATGTAGTAACCACAATCCTATACTTTCTAATAACAATAGTAATATTGGTATTTGTACATGAGTTCGGACATTTTGCTGCTGCCAAGCTGTGTAAAATGCGGGTAGATAAGTTTTACCTTTTCTTTGATTTCTTTAATTTAAGGATCTTCAAGTTTGTAAAAGGTGATACAGAATACGGTCTCGGAGTATTTCCGCTTGGCGGATATGTAAAGGTTGCCGGAATGATCGATGAAAGTATGGATAAAGAATTCATTAATCAGGCGCCGCAGCCGTGGGAATTCCGCTCAAAACCGGTTTGGCAAAGAATGTTCGTCATAACAGCAGGAGTAATAATGAATACTCTGCTTGCTTTCGCAATTTTCTATACGATCAACCTGGTGCAGGGCAAAACCAGGATAGAAACCAGTACAATTGGATATGTTTCCCAAAACTCAGTTGCGTCAAAATTCGGTATTCAGCCCGGAGACAAGATAGTTTCAATAAACTCAAATCCGGTCACATATTGGGATGAAGTAAGAGGTACCATCTTTATTGAAAGCATGGGAGAGGATGTAAATCTTAGGATTAGCCGCGGCGGGACTGTTAAGGATATTTTTCTCTCAAAGAATGACCTGAGAGACCTGAACGAAAGGTCTTTCGGAGTGTTCCCGGGAGAAATGATCCCTGAAATTCAGGAAGTGCTGAAAGAAAGGCCGGCAGGAAAGCTTGGTCTTCAAAAAGGCGATTTGATCACAGAAGCAAACGGTGAGAAGATCAGCCACTCTCAGCAATTTGTTGATATAATCAAAACAAATCCCGGAAAAGACATCAGCGTAAAGTGGACCCGCAATGGCAGTGAGCTCAGCGGCATTGTTAAGCCCGAGGCTGACAGCACAATTGGAATTGGTATCGGAAAATACACTGGTACTATCAAGACAATTAACTACAATGTAATAAGCGCAATACCGCAGGGCGCTAATGATCTGTGGCATTATGGAGTAGTGCTTTTCGTTAAATCGATGTGGAAGATCATCAAAGGCGATATAGCATTTTCTAAAGCTGTGGGCGGTCCGGTTAAGATAGCACAGTATGCAGGTCAGTCTGCCGAAGGCGGTTTCCTTTCGTTCCTTGGCTTCATGGCAATGCTCTCTATCACGCTTGCAATAATTAACATTCTGCCTTTCCCTGCCCTGGATGGGGGACATTTTGTTTTCCTTTTGTACGAAGGGATATTCAGAAAACCTGTTTCTCATAAGATCCAGATCGTTGTGCAGAATGTAGGCTTCATAATACTTATGGCATTTATGGCCTTTGTAGTATATAATGATATTATTCACATATAAAATAAACTAAGATTATTGTATAAATGGCCAATTACATGTAATTGGTCATTTTTTATTTATGAAGAAATTTTTTATTATAGATTTTGACAGTACGTTTATAAAGACTGAAGCTCTTGATGAGCTTGCCAAGATTTCTCTGAAGGATGATCCGGATAAGGCCGCTAAGATACAGATCATCAAAGAAATAACAAACCGGGCTATGGAAGGGGATGGCAGTCTCCCATTTAATTTATCGTTAAGCAAAAGGATTAAGCTACTGAATGCCTCAAAGTCTGATATCTCTATACTCACCAGGAAACTTCATGGGCAGGTTTCGCGCTCAATTACAAGCAATAGAGATTTCTTCAAAAAGAATTCGGATGATGTTATTATTATTTCCGGCGGATTCAGAGATTACATAGTCCCAATAGTTGCTAAATTCAATATTCCCGCAAAAAATGTTTTTGCCAATGATTTTACATACAGCAATAGCGGAAAGATCACTGGTTTTGATAAAAAGAATCTGCTTTCAAAACCGGGCGGTAAAGTAAGACAGCTGAAAGCTCTTAAGCTTAAAGGTGAGATAACAGTAATTGGCGACGGGCACACAGACTATGAACTGAAAACTTCCGGTCTTGTTGATAAGTTCTATGCATTTACTGAGAATATTGAACGAACAGGAGTTGCCCGTAAATCTGACCATATAACACCCAGCTTCGATGAATTCCTCTATGTTTCAAAGCTTCCCATGTCTATTTCTTATCCAAAAAACAGGATCAAGGTTTTGCTGCTTGAAAATATTCACAGTGATGCAGTCAAAATGTTCAGAAAGGAAGGCTACAGCGTTGAAGTCCAGGCAAAAAGCGTGAGTGAAAGCGAGCTTGCAGAAAAAATAAAGGATGTATCAATACTGGGAATCAGATCCAAAACTCAGATTACCGGGAAAGTACTTAATAAAGCAAAGAAGCTTCTTGCAATTGGTGCATTTTGTGTAGGAACTAACCAAATTGATCTTGAAGCATGTTCATCAAAAGGTGTGATAGTGTTTAACGCGCCATTCAGCAATACACGAAGTGTAGTTGAGCTTGTCTTGGGCGAAATTATCATGTTAATGCGGGGAATATTTGATAAAAGTGCAAATCTGCATAAAGGGATTTGGGATAAATCATCTGCTAACTCATTTGAAGTTCGGGGGAAAAAACTCGGAATTATTGGCTATGGCAAAATTGGCTCACAGCTATCGGTTCTTGCCGAAGATATGGGTATGGAGGTTTATTATTATGATATACTTGAAAAGCTTTCACTTGGCAATGCCAAAAAATGCAATACCCTTAAGGAATTACTTCGTAAATCTGAAATTGTTTCCCTGCATGTTGATGGAAGTGATCAGAATATTGGTTTGATAGGTGAGAAGGAATTCCGGTTAATGAAAGAAGGGGTGATTTTCATAAACCTGAGCAGAGGATTTGTGGTTGATATTGATTCACTATCAAAGCATATAGTCTCCGGTAAAGTCAAAGGTGCCGCTATAGATGTATTTCCGTATGAACCTGAAAGCAATGATGAAAGATTCACCAGCCGGCTGCAGGGGCTAAAGAATGTGATACTGACTCCGCACATAGGAGGCAGTACAGATGAGGCTCAAAGGAATATTGCCAATTTTGTACCGGGCAAGATAATTGATTTCATAAACAGCGGAAATTCATTCTACAGCATTAATATCCCTAATATTCAGCTCCCTGCATTCGAAAATGCACACAGGCTTATCCACATCCATCAAAACATACCGGGCATACTTGCAAAGATCAACTCAGTTTTCGCCGAACATAATATTAATATTATTGGGCAATATCTAAAAACAAACGAAATTACCGGATATGTGATCAGTGATATCAGCAAGAAATATGATCCAAAGCTTATACATGAATTAAGAAAAATACCCAACACTATAAAACTGAGAGTGTTATATTAAGTCTATAATAATCGGAGTTATCTATTGGCAACACAGTTCCTCTTAATAATCGTACTTATTCTTGTCAACGCAATATTTGTAATTGCGGAGTATGCAATAATACGCGTTCGCTCAACTGAAATTGATGCACTTGTTACAAAAGGCAGCCTTAAGGCCAAAAGCGCAAAAATTGTTGTCAGCCAGCTGGATAGATATATCTCTGCAACCCAGCTGGGCATTACTTTCGTGAACTTATTGCTTGGCTGGGTGGGCGAAGATGTGTTCATTCATTTATTGCAGCCATTGTTCATCTACGTTGGCATTGAAAGCTCATTCAGCCAGACATTAGCTGTTATTTTCGGACTTTTGATCATTACTTACTTTACTATAACAGTTGGTGAGCTAGCTCCAAAGGCTTTTGCTATAAGAAAGTATCTTGGCGCTGTATTATGGCTCTCATATCCACTGATGATCTTCTACCGTATTTTCAAACCGTTCATTTGGCTATTGAATAAGTCGGCTTCACTCATTATTCAAATGCTCGGCCTGAAAAAAGAGGATTATGATTCAGAACATCACAGTGCAGAAGAAATAAAGCAGGTTATCCTCGAAGGCAGAAAATCTGGTGTGATCGATAAGACCGAGCACCAGCTTATTGAAAAAATATTCGATTTCAACGATAAGCTTGCCCGGGAGATAATGATTCACCGAAACAGTATGGTAGTGCTAGATATAGATTACCCAAGAGAGAAGATCTACGCAGTTGTGACCGAAGAAGGATACTCCAGAATTCCTGTTTACAAGGATACAGTGGATAACATAATTGGAGTGATCTATACAAAGGACTTGATCTCTGCCTCAGAGCACAGAGAGTTAATCTCGCTTCAGGATATTATCCGGCCTGCATATTTTATTTCCGGGACAAAACAGATCGGCATCCTGATGAGGGAGTTCCAGAAGAACAAAGTGCATATGGGAATCATAGTGAATGAGTTTGGTGGTGTAGAGGGACTTATTACTATGGAAGATATCATAGAAGAGATTACCGGCGAGATCCTGGATGAATATGATGATGAAACGCCGGAAGTAATAAAAGCGAAGAACCAGGAGTATCTGGTAAATCCTATAATCACAATTAAAGATTTTAACTCCAAATTTGGCGCAAGCATCCCCGAAGATCCATATTATAATACGCTTGGAGGCTTCCTTTGCAAAGTAACAGGACACATTCCAGCTCTGTATGAACGGATCGATTACTCAGGGTTCACTTTTATTATTTCAAACAAGCAGCGAAACACTATTAAGCAGGTAAAACTAACCAGAAACACTTAACTAAACTATCTCACTTTTACCGGTAAGTCGCTTCCAATGAAGAATTGGCCGTTTATTCCCTGAATATCAACAGGCATCTTATCACCGAAAATATTTCTGCCGTTTAGAGATTTTATATCAACAGGCAGATTCCTGCTTGTGCTTCCTTCAATTCTCTGAATATCAACCGGCAAATAACCTCCTGAAACTGAATATCCATTTATGCTCTTCAGATTTACATCCTGAACTGTATCATAAGCCTTAACATCACGGGGTCCAAAATAAATATTAACCACGATCAGCAACAGGCATGATGCTATGACAGATAGAACAATACGGGAATATCTATCCAGATTTACAGTGATCCTTCCGTTTCTTGAGTTTTCATTATTTATGTTCATTTCAAGTTCCTTTCTCCAATACGCTGTATAATTTAGCGCAGTATTTTTTGTGCAGTATATTTGCTATATTTACAGTGAAAATAATGCATTTGTTTATAAGAAATTGAGTAAAAGTTTGGTTTTATGTAAATTCACGGGTATTACGGGAGATAAATGCAGCTAGAGAGCATACTTTTTGAAGTAATTCTTGTCATGTTAATAATTTTTGCGAATGCCTTTTTTGTGGCCGCAGAATTCGCAATTGTTAAAGTACGCTCAACTCAAATTCAGCCTCTTGCCGATAAGAATAATAAAAGGGCTAAGACAACTATTAAGATACTTTCTAATATGGACGCTTACTTATCTGCGTCTCAGGTTGGCATAACAATGACCTCTCTTGGACTTGGTTGGGTTGGGGAACCGGTTACTGCCAGACTGCTTAGCCCGGTATTTGCTTTGCTTGGTCTTTCAAATCCGAAGACTATACACACACTTTCCATAATTGTCGGTTTCATTTTTCTTACTTTCCTGCACATTTCACTGGGTGAACAGGCGCCTAAAATGCTTGCCATAAAAAGCCCAAAGTCTGTTTCATTGATAGTGGCAATTCCGTTAAACCTTTTTTATATTACATTCAAACCAATTGTCTGGTTATTGAACCATGCGGCGAACTTTATACTGCGTATGCTTGGAATTCAGCAAGTACCTGATTCAGAACGCATAAGTTCCGAAGAAGAATTGAGGCTCCTCATCACTGAAGGGAGAAAATCAGGTGCAATTGACCAGACTGAACACCAGCTGATAGAAAAGATATTTGAATTCAACGATAAGCAGGCAAAGGATATTATGGTTCCAAGAAATCATATGGTGGCAATAGATATAGATGACTCACGCGAAAAGATTTTCCAGCTCGTTACCGAAGAGGGCTATTCCAGGCTGCCAGTTTATAAAGATACAATTGATAATATCATTGGGGTGATTTATACAAAGGATCTTATTTCCGCATCAGAGCACAGGGAGCTTATTGCCCTGCATGATATTATCAGGCCTGCCTATTTTGTCTCATCTACAAAGCAGATAGGCAATCTGCTGAAAGAAATGCAGCGAAACAAAGTGCACATGGTCCTGGTTGTTGATGAATACGGCGGGGTAGAAGGGCTTGTCACAATTGAAGATATCATCGAAGAGATTGTTGGCGAAATACAGGATGAATATGATGTTGAAACGCAGGAAGTGATCAGCGAAAAAAGCGGAGTATATCTTGTGAACCCAATGATTTCAATTGAAGATTTCAACAAGCGGTTTAAATCTGCGATTCCGGAAGATACTGATTACCAGACATTGAATGGATTCCTGCAGAAAGTCACAGGCCACATTCCGGAGGTATACGAAAGAATAGACTACAAAGGATTAAGCTTTGTGGTAACTAAAAAAGCCGGCAACAGGATAATGCAGGTAAGAGTGCAGAAGATTTAACTACGCTTCATCATTTCCCTTCGCACCAAGTCTAATCATTTTTAAGAGTTTTTGATATTCTTCTGTATTCTTAAAATTACTATATAGATAATAAACCGAGAAGATCAGGAAGAAAGAAGAAATAATTATTCTGGGAAATATTTTCAGATTAGCATAGTAAGTAATCCATATAATTGCTGCACAAGGTATAAGGATTACCATCACTTTGGCAAATCTGAAATTTATGGGATAATACTTCTGAGAAACCCAGAGAGTTAATGCAAAGATGATCAGATTAGCACACATAATAGAGAACGCTGCTCCGACTGCACCAAACGAAGGGGTAAGCAAGAGATTCATTGCAATATTAACGATCGCAGCCGTTAGTGTTATCCAGATAGTATGCTGAAGTTTTTTTGTGAGATGCATGCCGATCACAACTATAAAATATGCGCTTGATAGAATAGTACTGAAAGACAAAAAAGGAATTACAGCTTTTGCTGAATAATAATCAGGCTGAGTGAACACCTTTAGCAGGTCTATAGCAAACATTGAAATGAAAAAGATCCCAATAATGTTCACAATAGAAAATAGCAGGAAAACTTTGGCATAAACTTTTTTTGCGCTGTCTTCATACTGTATGTCCATTGAAAAGGGACCCCATGCAAGCTGCAAAGCCCCTGCTATCAAGCCAATAAACGAGGCGATCTTTGAACCAACAGCATATATTCCGTTTACATCCAGACCCTGATAATGAGCCAGGAAGTACCTGTCCGTGGAGCCAAGAACCCAAACAGCAATTCCTGTCCCTATCAGGGGAAAACCGTATTTCAAAATATCTTTGACCCACTTCTTGGAAAACCCAATTCCATATTTCTTGAATACATACACGCAAGTGTAAACAAAAACAGCAGCATAGGCAATTGCGCTGGCCATCAAAGCTCCATAAACACCCTGTTTTAAATACAATACGTAAAATATGGTTAAGCCAATGTTCAGTAATACTGAAAGTGTGGACATGATCGTAAAAAGCCAGGGTTTCAGTTCAAACCTAAGAAGATCCATCAGGAAGGAATAAACCGATGTGAACAAAAGAGTTGTTCCCGTAATTATTATGAACAATGAATGATCCTTTCCGAAAAGTATATTTGACAAATAGGGGGCGGCAAAGAAAATGATCACTAAAGCAGAAAGAGAGAATATTATTCTCAGCCAAAGAGCTGAGGAAAGCATGATTGGCCTTTCGTCAATATACTCCTTTCGGAAATAATAATAGCTTAGCGCAGAATCAGTTCCTG